>NZ_JBEXCS010000011.1:0-160118 GCF_040605395.1 Streptomyces sp. NPDC005648
GCTCTGCTGGAGGCTCTTCTTGCGCAGCAGGGAGGCCAGTGCCGAGGCGAACTCCACCGGGTCCACCGGGTGCGTCACCGCCGCGTCCGCACGGCTCCAGGTCGCCAGCCACGCGTCCTGGGGCCGCCCGATCAGCAGCAGCACCGGCGGGCAGTTGAAGACCTCGTCCTTGATCTGGCGGCAGACCCCCATGCCGCCCATCGGCACGGCCTCGCCGTCCAGGACGCAGACATCGATGCCGCCCTTGTCCAGCTCCGTCAGGACGGCGGCGGGTGTCGCGCACTCCACGAACTCCACCACCGGCGTGTCCGGGGCGGGCCTGCGCCCGGTGGCCAGCCGAACCTGCTCGCGAGTGTTGGAGTCGTCGCTGTAGACCAGCACCGTGGCGGTCGGCTGCATTGTTCCTCCGAGACGTCAGCGTCGTACGGAAAGGCTTGTTGCGCCGGATGTTACTCCGTTCAACACCACGTCAACACCGGTATGGACGGGAGCAACACTCCGAACGGCACCCCCCGGAGTGAGGGCGGGATAAGCGACCGACATAATGTCGGTCGTGGCGACAGCAACGACAGTAGAAACCGGGCACGCGCACCCGTCGGTCAACCGGCCGAACCTCACCAGCGTCGGAACCATCATCTGGCTGAGTTCCGAGCTGATGTTCTTCGCGGCCCTCTTCGCGATGTACTTCACCCTGCGATCGGTGACCGGTCCGGATCACTGGAAGGAGATGGCGAGCCATCTCAACCTTCCGTTCTCCGCGACCAACACCACGATCCTGGTGCTCTCCTCCCTCACCTGCCAGCTCGGCGTGTTCGCCGCCGAGCGCGGGGACGTGAAGAAGCTCCGGGGCTGGTTCATCGTCACGTTCGTGATGGGTGCGATCTTCATCGGCGGTCAGATCTACGAGTACACGGAGCTGGTGAAGAAGGACGGGCTGTCCCTGTCCTCCGACCCGTACGGCTCGGTGTTCTACCTGACCACCGGGTTCCACGGCATGCACGTGACGGGCGGCCTCATCGCCTTCCTGTTCGTCCTCGGCCGCACCTACGCGGCGAAGAGGTTCACCCACGAACAGGCGACCGCGGCCATCGTCGTGTCCTACTACTGGCACTTCGTCGACGTCGTGTGGATCGGCCTCTTCGCCACGATCTACCTGATCAAGTAGCCGGGCCTGGTCCCGCGTGCGCCCTCGGGGCGCACAACCCACAAGCATCGACGCAGAAGATCCTGACACCGGGGTAATCCGTGAAAAAGCTCTCCGCACGACGACGCCATCCGCTGGCGGCGGTCGTCGTCCTACTCCTCGCGCTGGCGGCCACCGGGGGGCTGTACACCGCGTTCGCGCCCGCGAGCAAGGCGCAGGCCGATGACACCGCCCAGTCTCTCGCCATCACCGAGGGCAAGAAGCTCTACTCCGTGGGCTGCGCCAGCTGCCACGGAACCGGCGGTCAGGGCACCACCGACGGTCCGAGCCTCGTCGGCGTGGGCGCCGCGGCCGTCGACTTCCAGGTCGGCACCGGCCGTATGCCGGCCCAGCAGCCGGGTGCGCAGATCCCGCGCAAGAAGGTCATCTACTCGCAGGCCGAGATCGACCAGCTCGCCGCGTACATCTCCTCTCTGGGTGCCGGCCCGTCCGTCCCGACGAAGGCGCAGTACGGCCCCGACGGTGCCGACATCGCCAAGGGCGGCGAGCTGTTCCGCACCAACTGCGCGCAGTGCCACAATTTCACCGGCAAGGGTGGCGCGCTGACGCACGGCAAGTTCGCGCCGAGCCTCGAGGGCGTCGACCCCAAGCACATCTACGAGGCCATGCAGACCGGCCCGCAGAACATGCCGTCGTTCCCCGACACCACGCTGTCGGAGCAGAACAAGAAGGACATCATCGCGTACCTGAACGCGGTCAACGGTGACGACACCGAGAGCCCCGGCGGCCTTGAGCTGGGCGGACTCGGCCCGGTCTCCGAGGGCCTGTTCGCCTGGATCTTCGGACTCGGCGCGCTGATCGCGGTCGCCGTCTGGGTCGCCGCTCGGACCGCAAAGGCCAAGAAGTCATGAGTAGCCAAGACATTCCAGAAGAGAACCTGCCCGCAGAGCAGGACGCGCACGGCGCGGTCGGCGTCGCGGACGAGAAGAACCCGTTCGCCGACCCTGGACTGCCGCCGCACGAGCACCGGGTGCAGGACATCGACGAGCGGGCCGCCCGGCGGTCCGAGCGCACGGTGGCCATGCTGTTCACGGTGTCGATGCTGGCCACGGTCGGCTTCATCGCCTCCTACGTGGGGATCCCGCACGACAAGGCGATCTTCGTCTTCCCGATCGGGCACATCAACGCGCTGAACTTCGCGCTCGGCCTGACCCTGGGTCTCGCCCTGTTCGCGATCGGCGCGGGCGCGGTCCACTGGGCCCGCACCCTGATGTCCGACGTGGAGATCGCCGACGAGCGTCACCCGATCGAGGCGTCGCCCGAGGTCAAGGCCAAGGTCATGGCCGACTTCAAGCAGGGCGCCAAGGAGTCCGCGCTCGGCCGCCGCAAGCTGATCCGCAACACGATGTTCGGCGCGCTGGCCCTGTTCCCGCTCTCCGGCGTCATGCTGCTGCGCGACCTCGGCCCGCTGCCGGGGACCAAGCTCCGCCACACGCTGTGGTCCAAGGGCAAGCTGCTCGTCAACATGAACACGAACCTGCCGCTGCGTCCCTCGGACGTCGCGGTCGGCTCGCTCACCTTCGCCAAGCCCGAGGGCCTGGAGGAGCACGACGAGAACTTCCAGACCGAGATCGCCAAGGCGGCCCTGATGATCGTCCGGCTGCAGCCGGACAACATCAAGGACAAGCGCGAGCTCGAGTGGTCGCATGAGGGCATCGTCGCGTTCTCCAAGATCTGCACCCACGTCGGTTGCCCGATCTCGCTGTACGAGCAGCAGACGCACCACGTGCTGTGCCCCTGCCACCAGTCCACCTTCGACCTCTCCGACGGTGCCCGAGTGATCTTCGGCCCCGCCGGTCACGCTCTGCCGCAGCTGCGGATCAGCGTGAACGACGAGGGCTACCTCGAGGCGCTCGGCGACTTCGAAGAGCCCGTCGGTCCTGCATTCTGGGAGCGCGGATGAGTACCAACACCGAAACCGAGGCACGGCGCGGCAAAGCGCCGGCCGGCGAGCGCGTCGCCGACTGGGCCGACGGCCGGCTGGGGATCTACGGCCTGGCCAAGTCCAACATGCGCAAGATCTTCCCCGACCACTGGTCGTTCATGTTGGGCGAGGTCTGCCTCTACAGCTTCATCATCATCATCCTCACGGGTGTGTATCTGACGTTGTTCTTCCACCCGTCGATGAACGAGGTGGTGTACCACGGCAGCTACATCCCGCTGCAGGGCCAGATGATGTCCGAGGCGTTCAACTCGACCCTGCACATCTCCTTCGACGTGCGCGGTGGTCTGCTGATCCGGCAGATCCACCACTGGGCCGCGCTGATCTTCCTGGCGGGCATGTTCGTGCACATGATGCGCGTGTTCTTCACGGGCGCGTTCCGCAAGCCGCGTGAGGTCAACTGGATCTTCGGCTTCCTGCTGTTCGTCCTGGGCATGTTCACCGGCTTCACCGGTTACTCGCTCCCGGACGACCTGCTCTCCGGCACCGGTGTCCGTTTCATGGAGGGCGCGATCCTGTCCGTGCCGGTGGTCGGCACGTACCTGTCGTTCTTCCTCTTCGGCGGCGAGTTCCCGGGCGGCGACTTCGTGGCCCGCTTCTACTCGGTCCACATCCTGCTGCTGCCGGGCATCATGCTCGGCCTGCTGGTCGGCCACCTGATCCTGGTCTTCTACCACAAGCACACGCAGTTCGCCGGCCCCGGAAAGACGAACAACAACGTCGTCGGCATGCCCCTGCTGCCCGTGTACATGGCGAAGGCGGGCGGCTTCTTCTTCCTGGTCTTCGGCGTCATCGCGGCCATCGCGGCGATCGCCTCGATCAACCCGATCTGGGCCATGGGCCCGTACCGACCGGACATGGTGTCCACCGGCGCCCAGCCCGACTGGTACATGGGCTTCTCCGAGGGCCTGATCCGTGTCATGCCGGGCTGGGAGATCAACCTCTGGGGTCACACGCTCGTCCTGGGCGTGTTCATCCCGCTGATGATCTTCCCGCTGGTCCTGGTCGCGATCGCGGTCTACCCGTTCATCGAGTCCTGGGTCACCGGCGACAGGCGGGAGCACCACATCCTGGACCGCCCGCGCAACGCCCCGACGCGTACCGCGTTCGGTGCCGCGTGGATCTCCTGGTACTTCGTGCTCCTGGTCGGTGGCGGCAACGACATCTGGGCCACGCACTTCCACCTGTCGATCAACGCGATCACCTGGTTCGTCCGGGTCGCCTTCTTCGTCGTGCCGGTGCTGGTGTTCGTCGCCACCAAGCGGATCTGCCTCGGTCTGCAGCGCCGCGACAAGGACAAGGTGCTGCACGGCCGTGAGTCGGGCATCATCAAGCGCCTGCCGCACGGTGAGTTCATCGAGGTCCACGAGCCGCTCAGCCAGGAGGCCCTGCACACCCTCACGGCGCACGAGCAGTACAAGCCGGCCGAGATCGGCCCGACGGTCGACGAGAACGGCGTCGAGCGCAAGGTCAAGGGCTCCGAGAAGCTGCGCGCCAAGCTCAGCGAGGCGTACTACGGCGAGGAGTCCCAGATTCCGAAGCCGACCGTCGAGGAGTACAAGGAGATCACGAGCGGCCACGGCCACCACTGATCGCTGCGCTCGCCACAGCGCACCACAAGGGCCCCGTCCGGTGTTCGGACGGGGCCCTTGCCCGTGCCCTGAGCTGGATAGGGTGGGGACGCGCACACGGGATGCGCATTCTCTTCTACGACACCCAGGAGCGGCCGTATGAGCGCTGTGACCCCCGCTGGAGGCGACACCGCGGCGGCCCGTTCCTGGCCCGGGCTGCTGAACGGCCTGCTCGACGGCCGTGACCTCAGTGCCGACGACACGGCCTGGGCGATGGACCTGATCATGCGCGGCGAGGCGACCGACGCGCAGATCGCCGGCTTCGCGGTGGCCCTCAGGGCCAAGGGCGAGACGGTCGAGGAGATCACCGGTCTGGTCCGGACGATGTACGAGCACGCCAATGTGATCGAGGTGCCCGGCCGGACCGTCGACATCGTCGGCACGGGCGGTGACGGCGCCAAGACCGTCAACATCTCCACGATGTCGTCGATCGTCATCGCCGGCACCGGCGCGAAGGTCGTCAAGCACGGCAACCGGGCCGCGTCCTCCGCCTCCGGCGCCTCGGACGTGCTGGAGAAGCTCGGGGTCAATCTGAACCTCACGCCCCAGCGGGTCGCGGAGGTCGCCGAGGAAGCCGGCATCACCTTCTGCTTCGCCATCAAGTTCCATCCGGCGCTGCGTCATGTGGCCGCCGCCCGCGGCCAGTTGGGCATCCGCACCACCTTCAACGCGCTCGGCCCGCTCACCAACCCCGCCAGGGTGAAGGCGCAGGCGGTGGGCGTCGCCGATCCACGCCTGGCACCGCTCATCGCCGGTGTCCTGGCCGAGCGCGGCAACTCCTCCCTCGTCTTCCGCGGCGACGACGGCTTCGACGAGCTGACGACCACCGCCACGTCCCGGGTGTGGATCGTCCGCGACGGCAAGGTCACCGAGGAGTCCTTCGACCCGCGGGACGTCGGCATCGAGCTGGTGCCGGTGGAGGCGCTGCGGGGCGCCGACCCCTCGTACAACGCGGAGGTCGCGCTGCGTCTGCTGGACGGCGAGAGGGGCCCGGTCCGTGACGCCGTACTCCTGAACTCGGCGGCGGCTCTCGTGGCCCTCGACCCGGGGACCGGGACGCTGGCCGAGCAGCTCGGGGCCGGTATGGCGAAGGCGGCCGAGTCGATCGACTCCGGGGCGGCCAAGCGGGCGCTGGAGCGCTGGGTGGCGGCCAGCAACAAGTAGCCGTCGGTGGCCGCGGTCCCGTAATCCGGACACGAGTTGCGGGACCGCGATCACTTCACGTACGTTCCTTGTCAGGTCATGAGTGACAGTCATGAGGCCCCGGCCGACTGTCCGGCAACCCTCCGTCCGTGGCGGGGTGCCCCGGGTGAAGACCAGGCCGTAGGCAGCGAGGTCTACGGCAAGCGCGGGCCCCTCTCGAAACCAGGGGTCCTGGTCGTTCGAGGGAGTCTTCCGTGAGCAAGCGAATGCGATAGGGCCGCCGAGCCCCGCCTCTGCGTACCCCTTCTCACCCTCTTTCTTGCCGTACGGGAGTTCCCCATGTCTGTCTCCACCGCTGCCTCCACCCGCACCATTTGTTCCCCGCTGCCCGTTCTGGGCCGGGATGTCACCGTCCCGCTCGTCACGGGCGGCGAAGTCACCTACGCGGCCCTCGACTACGCGGCCAGCGCCCCCGCCCTGCAGCGCGTCTGGGACGACGTGGCCGCGTACGCCCCGTACTACGGCAGCGTCCACCGCGGCGCCGGCTACCTCTCCCAGCTCTCCACCGACCTGTTCGAGAACGCCCGCAGGACGGTCACCGAGTTCCTCGACTGCCGCCCCGACGACCAGCTGGTCTTCACCCGGTCGACCACCGACTCGCTGAACCTCCTCGCCGCCGCGCTCCCGGCCGGCTGCCAGGTCTTCGTCTTCGAGACCGAGCACCACGCCTCCCTGCTGCCCTGGAAGGACGCCCGGGTCACCTACCTCGACGCCCCGCGCACCCCGGAGCAGGCCGTCGAGACCCTGGAGCAGGCACTCGCCGCCCGTGACCCGCACGGCCCCGCCCTGGTCTGTGTCACCGGCGCCTCCAACGTCACCGGCGAGCTGTGGCCGGTGCGCGAGCTGGCCGCCGCCGCCCACGCGCACGGCGCCCGGATCGTCCTGGACGCCGCCCAGCTGGCCCCGCACCACCCCGTCTCCGTCCGTGACCTGGACGTCGACTGGGTCGCCTTCTCCGGCCACAAGCTGTACGCGCCCTTCGGCTCCGGTGTCCTGGCCGGCCGCGCCGACTGGCTGCGCGCGGCCGACCCCTACCTCGCGGGCGGCGGCGCCAGCCGCAAGGTCACCCGGCGCGAGGACGGGGGAGTGGACGTGGAGTGGCACGAGAGCGCGGCCCGCCACGAGGCCGGCTCCCCGAACGTCATCGGTGCCTACTCCATCGCCTCGGCCTGCAAGGCCCTCACCGAGGCCGGCTTCGACACGCTCGTCGCCCGCGAGCGGCATCTGATCCAGAAGGTGCGGGCGGGCCTGGCCGAGGTCCCGGAGGTGCGCGTCCTGTCCCTCTTCGGCGACGACGCCCCGCGCGTCGGTGTGATCTCCTTCGTCGTCGAGGGCTGGAACAGCTCGCACTTCGCCGCCGCCCTCTCCGCCGAGTACGGCATCGGCGTCCGCGACGGCCTCTTCTGCGCCCACCCGCTGGTCAGGACCCTGCTGGGCTCCGACCCGCAGACCCAGGGCGAGTGCGGTGCCCCCGAGGCGGCGCCCGGCGAGAAGTCCCTCAACGCCATCCGCGTGAGCTTCGGCGCCGGCACCCCCGACGAGCACGTGGAGCGGTTCGTGAACGCCGTCAAGGAGCTGGTGGCGGATGGCGCGAAGTGGCGCTACCGGACCGAGGACGGCCGCTGCGTCCCGGCGGTCTGACCCGCCGTACGTCTTCTGACGTATACGCTCCCCCTCGGCAGCCGGACGCTTGACAGGGGGAGCACGGGTGGAGGCGCTGCGCGCGAGGGATCCGCGGCGGATCGGACCGTACGAGGTACTGGGCAGACTCGGTGCGGGCGGCATGGGCGAGGTGTACCTCGCCGAGGCGCGGGGAGGTCCC
This sequence comes from Streptomyces sp. NPDC005648, assembly GCF_040605395.1. Lineage (NCBI taxonomy): Bacteria > Bacillati > Actinomycetota > Actinomycetes > Kitasatosporales > Streptomycetaceae > Streptomyces > Streptomyces sp. NPDC005648. The sequence goes on from NZ_JBEXCS010000011.1 coordinate 7,803, forward strand.
CGGCTGGCCGTGAAGGTGGTGCGGGCCGAGCACGCGGAGGACCGCACCTTCCGGGCCAGGTTCCGCCAGGAGGTACGGGCCGCGCAGTCCATCGGCGGGGCGGGCACCTACACCGCCCGGGTCGTCGACGCAGACACCGAGGCCGAACGGCCGTGGATGGCGACGGAGTTCGTCGACGGGCCGAACCTGCGGGACGCCGTCCTCGACCACGGCGCCCTGCCCGAGCGGGCGGTACGGCTGCTCGCCGGCGCCCTCGGCGAGGCACTCGCCGCGATCCACGCCAAGGGGATGATCCACCGGGACCTGAAGCCCTCCAACATCCTGCTGGCACCGGACGGCCCACGGGTCATCGACTTCGGGATCGTACGGGCCCTGGAGGCGACCGCGCTGACCAACACCGGGGCGGTCGTCGGCTCGGTCGGCTATGTCTCGCCCGAGCAGATCCGCAACGGCGCCGAGGTCGGCCCGCCCAGCGACGTCTTCTCCCTCGGCGCGGTGCTCGCCTACGCCGCCGCGGGCCGCGAGCCCTTCGGCGAGGGCCAGGACTCGGTGATCCTGCTCCGCATCCTGACCCGCGACTTCGACCTGTCGGGCGTCCCGGAGAGCGTCCGCGGACTGGCCGAGGCCTGTCTGCGGGAAGACCCCGCCGACCGGCCGACCCCGGCCGGGGTGGCCGAGTCCGCCGGCCACACCGCGGCCGCCCTGCGCGAGAACCTGCTCCCGGGCTGGTACACCACGCCCGCGCCACCCGCGCCGGACCCCGCCGAGGACACCACGGCGACGCCCGCGCCGGGCCCCGCGCCGGCCACCGAGCGCTGGCTCCCGGAGCACCGCTCGACCGAGCGCCACAGCCGGGTCGAATACCCCGCCCCGACGACCGTCACCGACGCGGCGGCTCCCCGCCCCGCGGCGGACGGCCCGGCCCCGATCACCGTGACGGACCTGGCGGACGGCGGCGCCCCGGACGTCGGAACTCCCTCGCGCCGGGGCCTGTTGAGGCTCCTGGTGGGGGGTGCCGTCGTGGGCGCGGGGGTCGGGACCGGGGGGTGGCTGTGGCTGCGGGACCAGAACGGCGGGGCACGGTCGGGGTCGGCCGGTGATCCGCCCGGGACGTCCGTGTCGACGTCCCGCTCGCCCTCCGCGTCACTGCCCGCCGGGGTGAGCTGGACGTATGGCGTGGGCGGGCTCGGTGGGCGCGCGGGCGGGCGGCACGGGGCGTGTGTGGCGCTGTCGCCCGCCGGAGACCTGGTGTACATCGGGGGCGCGGACGGTTCGCTGCACGCCGTGACGCCCGCCGGGAAGAAGCTGTGGTCCGTCGACCTGGGCGGCCCGGTGATGCCGCCGCTGGCCACCGCCGACGGGGCGTACTGCCTGCTGGAGAACGGGGGCGAGGCGGCGTCGAAGCTGTGCGCGGTCGGACCGGACGGAAAGGTCCGCTGGACCAGGAAGATCACCGGATCCGGCGGCAGCCAGTTCCCCGTGGCCGCGGGTGACCTGGTGCTGGTCGCGAGCGGTACGGCGGACGCGGGCGCCGTACGGGCCTACACCGCCGGGGGCGACGTCCGCTGGTCGGCGCAGACGACCTTCGGGCCCACCAGCGAGCCGACGGTGGCGGGCGGTGTGGCGTACGTCGGCACGTTCGGCAACGTCGTCGACGCCCTCGACGTGAAGGACGGTAACCGGCTCTGGTCGGCTCCGGTCGGCGGCGACGCCGGCCGTCCGACCCTGGTCGGCCGCATCCTGCTGGTGGGGGCGAGCGGCGAGATCCCCCTGCACGGCGTCAACCTCAGCGGGACGACCGTCTGGAACGCCGACAACGAGGACGCGGGCGGCCGGCGGTACTTCACCTGTGTCCGCCTCGGTGATCTCGCGGTCACCACCGACCAGGGCCGGCTCGCCGCGATCGACCCCTCGAACGGGAGGACGAGGTGGGCCTTCGACGGCTCACCGGCCGGATCGGACCACAGCGACCCCGCCGTCGCCGGGAACCACGTCTACGTCCGCCTGGGCGGCGCCCTCCACGTGCTGGACCAGACCGGCAAGCAGCGCCACAGGCTCGCCCTGGGCGACCTCGGCTCCGAGGACGGCGTCCACAGCCCCGTGGTCCACGGCGAGCGCGTCTACATGGCGACCGCCGAGGGGATCGCCGCCCTGGACGTGAGCGGCTAGGGCAGCCCTAGCTGTCCAGGCCGATCGCGAACGCTGCCTCCAGGTCGTGCTGGGAGTACGTGCGGAAGGCGACGTGTGTGTCCGTGGCCTCGACGCCCGGGATCTTGCTGATGCTGCCCGGGATGACCTCCGCGAGGTCCTCGTGCTGCTTCACCCGGACCATGGCGATCAGGTCGTAGGTCCCCGTGACGGAGAAGACCTCGCTGACGGACTCCAGCGCGGCGATGCGCTCCGCGATCTCGGGGATCCGGTCCACGCTGGTCTTGATGAGGACGATCGCGGTGATCACGGCTGGTTCTCTCCCTCGGGGGCCGGAGCTGGGGCGGGCCTCACTCTAGTCGTACGGCGGAGACGGGCCCACGCGAAGGCGAAGCCCAGGCCGAAGCCCACCAGGTGGGCCAGATAGGCCACGCCGGGGCCCTGGGGCGCCCGCCCGGCCGCCAGCCACTGCAGGGACGCCCAGAACGGCAGCACCACCCACGCGGGGAACCGCAGCGGGAGGAAGAAGAGGAACGGGAGCAGGCTTGTCACCCTGGCCCCGGGGAAAAGGTAGAGAAAGGCGCCCAGGACCCCGGAGATCGCCCCGGAGGCGCCGACCAGCGACTGCTCGGAGGCGGAGTTGGCGGCCGCGTACCCCAGCAGGGCCAGGTAGCCGCAGCCGACGTAGAAGAGGGTGAACCGGACGCGGCCCATCCGTTCCTCGGTCATCACGCCGAAGACATAGAGGAAGAGCATGTTGCCCAGCAGGTGCACCCAGCTGCCGTGCACGAAGAGGGCCGTGAGGGGGGTCAGTGCGGCACCGGGGGAGCCCTCGAAGAGCTCGGCGGGGACCACGCCCCAGCGGTGGAAGTACGCGCGCTGGGCGGCGAGGAGCGCGTCTTTGGAGCCGTAGGCCGGGTTCAGGCCGGCGGCGGGGCCGACGACGAAGATCAGACAGCACAGGGCGATCAGTGCGTAGGTCACGGGCGCCGAGGGGCGCCGGATCGCGTTGCCGAGGGTCACGCTCCAGTTGCCGATCATGAACACAGAGCATGACGTAACAGGACGCAAGCGAACAGACCGCCTCGCCGCCATGGACGGACGGGCGGCGAGTCACCGCCAGGCCGTAGGGTTACGGCCACACGCTCCAGGGAAGCTGGCGCGTCACGGACACTGGATGGAAAGAGCACAGTCACGATGACGGTTCCCCTGCCGACCGACACGACGCGCTGGCGCTGCACGCTCTGCGGCAACCTCACGCGTTTCGACGTGACGCGCTCCTCGAAGGTCGTCGAGTACGTCCACCTCGACCTGGCCGGAGAGCCGAAGGTGGAGGAGCGCGAGGTGGTCAGTGAGACCATCGAGTCGGTGCGCTGCCGCTGGTGCAACGCGGTCGATCAGGTGGAACTCGTGGACAGGCCGGGCGCCGACTCCTGACAGGGGCGGCCCCGCACAGGTGATGGGGTGTGACGGATGGTGGAGACACAAGGCGGGGGGCCGGGCGACGGCGCCGCCGAGGTCCTCGACCGTCCGCTGCCCGACGGCGTGCGCAGACGGGTCGTGCAGATCGTCTCCGACGGTTTCGGCGGGCTGACCGTCGCCGAACTGCCCGCACAGCTCAGGCAGTACGCCCGCTTCGCCCCCAACCGGCGGGCCAAGTTCGCCGGGAACGCGATGGCTTCGGCGTTGGAGAGCGATCCGCTGTTCCGGCAGCGCATCGGGGAGAAGCTGAGAGAGGCCCAGCCGGAACTCGCCGGCGCCCTCGACTCCGGCTCGCCGCCCCCGGCCGCGGATCCGCTCGACGTGGCGGCCGCGGCCTATGTGCTGCGGCCCACCGGCTGGGTGAAGCTCGTGACCGCGGCCGGCGAGGAGGCCCAGCGGGCCGACGCCGAGCGGGCCGACGAGGAGAGCCGGGCCGAGCTGGAGCGGCTGCGCGAGGAGCTCACCGCCGCCCGGGACCAGACACGCGCCGAGACCGAGCGGCTGCGGCTGGAGCTGGAGTCCGCGAAGAAGGAAGCCGAATCGCTTCACCGCAAGCTGCGCGCGGCCCTCAGTGACGTCAAGCGGGGCGAGGCCGCCCTGCGCAAGATCCAGGGCGAGATCGAGGCCGTGCGTGCCGAGGGGCAGGCGCAGGTGTCCGCCGCGGAGAGCGAGACCCGGCGGCTCAAGGGGCGGCTCGGGGAGGCCGAGGCCGCCCTGGAGGCCACGCGCAAAGCAGCGCGGGAGGGGCGCAGTGTCGAGGACATGCGCGTCCGTCTGCTTCTGGACACCGTTCTTGACGCGGCGCAGGGGCTGAGGCGTGAACTCGCCCTGCCGCCGGTGTCCGTGCGGCCCGCGGAAACCGTGGACGCGGTCGAACCGGGACGAATGACCCCGAAGGACATCGCCGCGCGGGCGCTCTCCGAGCACGACCCCGCCGTCCTCGACCAGCTGCTCGCCCTGCCCCAGGCCCACTTGGTGGTCGACGGCTACAACGTCACCAAGACCGGCTATCCCCAGATGCCCCTGGAGAAGCAGCGCCTGAGGCTCCTCGGCCAGCTCTCGCAGCTCGCCGCGCAGACCGGCGCCGAGGTCACCTGTGTCTTCGACGGGGCCGAGCTGGCCGCGCCGGTGCTGCTGGCGCCGCCGCGGGGCGTGCGGGTGCTGTTCTCCAAACCGGGCGTCACCGCCGACGAGTTGATCCGTCAGCTGGTGCGGGCCGAGCCGCCGGGACGGCCGGTCATCGTCGCCTCGACCGACCGTGAGGTGGCCGACGGGGTGGCCCGGGCGGGCGCCCGCCCGGTCGCGTCTGCCATGCTTCTCAAGCGGCTGTCCTGAAGAGCGAAGTTGCGGGTTGAATGCCCGAATTGCTGGGATCGTCACGCAACGTAGTGTCAATCGCGCATCACTGCATGTGAGTTGTGTGTAAAGAATGCATGGTGTGACGAGATTTTGCTCCTGAGGATTTGAACTGATCACGAGTAGGTCACTAGGGTCTGGGCTCGAACCTCCGAGCGGGTGATCACTCAAAAGAAGGAGTTCACCTCCGTGGCGTCCCACCGTCGACCCAAGCAGCCGAGCCGTACGCGCGTGACCGTGCTGACCACCGCCGCTGCTGCCGCCGTTGCCTTCAGTGCCCAGGCCGCCAACGCGGCGCCGAGCGAGAAGCCCTCCAAGGACGAGGTCAAGGCGAAGGTCGACGCCCTCTACGAGCAGGCCGAGCAGGCCACCGAGAAGCTCGACGGCGCCAAGTCGAAGCAGGAGAAGCTCCAGAAGGAGATCTCCACCATCCAGGACAACGTGGCCCGCGGTCAGCAGGACCTGAACGAGCTGCGTGACTCCATAGGCCTCGCGGCCGCCGCCCAGTACCGCACCGGCAACATCGACTCCTCCGTCCAGCTGTTCCTGTCGTCGAACCCCGACGACTACCTGGACAAGGCGTCCACCATGGACCAGCTCAGCGCCCAGCAGGTCGAGGCGCTGAAGAAGATCCAGGAGAAGCAGCGCGAACTGGCCCAGGAGCGCGCCGAGGCCGCCGACAAGCTCAGCGACCTCTCCGCCACCCGCGCCGAACTCGCCAAGCAGAAGCAGGCCGTCCAGGCCAAGCTCGCCTCCGCGCAGAAGCTGCTCAACTCCCTGACCGCCGCCGAGCGGGCCGCCCTCGCCGCCGCCGACGCCCGCGCCAGCCGCGGTGCCAGTGCGCGCGTGGACCTGGGCGACGTCCCCGCCGCCTCCAGCCGGGCCGCCGCCGCCTTCGCCTGGGCGCAGAACCAGCTCGGCAAGCCGTACAGCTTCGGCGCCTCCGGCCCCAACTCCTTCGACTGCTCCGGCCTCACCTCGAAGGCCTACGCGGCGGCCGGTGTCACCATCCCGCGCACCTCCGAGGCCCAGGCCAACGCCGGCACCCGCATCTACAGCGAGAGCGACCTCAAGGTCGGCGACCTCGTCCTCTTCTACGGCGACCTGCACCACGTCGGCCTCTACGCGGGCAACGGCATGATCCTGCACGCCCCCCGCACCGGCACCGTCGTGCGCTACGAGTCGATCAACAACATGCCGTTCCAGTTCGGCGTGCGGATCTGACCCCGTACCCTCCGCGACGCGCCACCGCACGACGCCCGAACGGGCGAATCACGACAACTCCAGCTGACCCCGCGCCCCGCCGATGACCTGCGTCAGAGGCGGGGCGTCACGTTTCCGCGGCGGTGGAGGTCTTTGGCGGTCGCCCGGTCGTATGGCTAGCATCACCGCGTTCGGTGACCGAGTCGTCGGACCTACCGCCGGACGGGCGGGAAGTCACGCCTGCGGAGGCCGCGTAGGACCAGCCCACACGGGTTGGCGGCGGCCTGTGAAACAGGAACCCGTGGTGGCACCGCCGTGCGGTGCGGACCGGAATCCTCCGTCTTCGGGCGGGGGAGGGCGTCAATGGCTGGCGCGTTTCCCCCTGCGCCCGGGGGAGACCGTCGGCGTCCGACAACGGAAGGGGTGCCGTTTCCTGTGGGGTCTCATCGCCGTCTCGCACCGTCCGGGTTCAACCGGGGCGCCGGCACCGCCCTGGGCGTCCTGTCCGCCGCGGTCGCCGCCCTCGGCGCCGTACCGGCGCACGCCGAGCCGCACACCGACACCAAGGCCGAGGTGGACCGTCTCTACGAGGAGGCCGAGAACGCGACGGAGGCCTACGACAAGGCCGACGAGACCGCCTCCGCCCTGCGCCGCCAGATCGGTGACGCCCAGGACCACATCGCCCGCCAGCAGCAGCGCGTCAACTCCATGCGCAAGTCACTCGGTTCGCTGGCCGGCGCCCAGTACCGCGCGGGCGGTATCGACCCGACCATCGCGCTGCTGTTCTCCGACGACCCCGCCGACTACCTCGACAAGGCCTCCGTCCTGGACCGCATCACCGCCCACCAGGCCGACGAGCTCCACGACCTCCAGTCCGCGATGCGCGAACTCGCCCAGGAGCGCGCGGAGGCCACCGGCAAGCTCACCGAGCTGGAGCGGAGCCGCGAGGCGGTCGAGAGTCACAAGAGGACGGTCGAGAAGAAGCTCGCCAGGGCACGGCAGCTGCTCAACTCCATGCCGTTCGCGGAGCGCGCCGCCTACGACCGTGCCTCCCGCTCCGGCGACCTCCCCGACCTCACCGGCGTCGTCCCGCCCGACGCCCGCGCGGCCGCCGCCATCGCCGCCGCCCGCTCCGCGCTGGGCAAGCCGTACGTGTGGGGCGCCACCGGCCCCTCCGGCTTCGACTGCTCCGGCCTGATGCAGTGGTCGTACGCCCATGCCGGCGTCCATCTCCCGCGCACCTCGCAGGAGCAGCGCTACGCCGGCCACCAGGTCCCGCTCTCCCAGGCCCAGCCCGGCGACCTGGTCGTCTACCGGTCCGACGCCAGCCATGTCGCCATGTACGTGGGCAACGGTCAGGTGATCCACGCGCCCTACCCGGGCGCCCCGGTGCGCTACGACCCGGTCGGCATGATGCCGGTCTCGTCCGTCACCCGCCCCTGACCGGACGGGCATATCGGCCTTACGATCGGGAAGTGGCTGGTCGCGGGCGGGTGTCGGGGTGCCGGGTGGTGGCGCTCGTCGTGCTGCTCCTGGCTGCCCTGGTCTCCTGCGGCGGCAGGTCCGCGACCGCCACCGGCCGGGCCGATCTGCAGCGCCTGCTCGACCGGCGCTCCACCGCCGTGCTCGACCGCGACCGGGCGTCCTTCGTGCGGACGGGCGCGCTCAGCTGGTTCGAGAACCTGCGCGGAGTGCCCCTCGCCGCCTGGTCCTACCGTGTCACCGCCCTGCACCGCACCGGCGACGGGGCCACCGCCGACGCCGAGTTGCGCTACCGCCTCCAGGGCTACGACCGCGCGCCCGTCACCGTGGGCCGCACGCTCGCCCTGTCGTGGAACGCCGACGGGCGGTGGTACGTCGACTCGGACACACCGGCCAGGAAGTCCGCCCAACAGCTGTGGGACCAGGGCGAGGTGACCGTCGTCCGCGGAAAGCACAGCCTGGTCCTCGGCACCGGCCAGTCCAGCGAGGAACTGCACATGTACGCCGACCTCGCGGACCGCGCCGTGCCGGCCGTGTCGGGCGCCTGGGGCAGCGACTGGGCCCGGCATGTCGTCGTCCAGGTGCCGAGGACGCTGGAGGGCATGGCGGGACTGCTCGGCTCACCCGCCTCCCAGTACCGGGGCATCGCGGCCGTCACCACGGGCGAGGTCGGCGGCCCGGCCGACGCGCCCGCCGACCGGATCATCGTCAACCCGGACGCCTACGCGGTCCTCGGCACCCTCGGCAAACAGGTCGTCCTCACCCACGAGACGACGCATGTGGCCACCCGCGCCCACACCACCCCGGCCACCCCGCTCTGGCTCTCCGAGGGCTACGCCGACTGGATCGGCTATCTCGGCACCGGCCGCACCCCCGCCCAGGCCGCCCCGGAACTGGCCCGCGCGGTCACCGCGGGACGCGCCCCCACCGCCCTCCCCACCGACCAGGACTTCGGGTTCAGCGGCGACGCGACGAAGCTGGCGCAGGCCTACGAGGGCGGCTGGCTGGCCTGCCGGCTGATCGCCGACCGCTGGGGCGAGGCACGGCTCGGGGAGTTCTACCGGGCCGTCGGCGACCACAGGACCCGGGCCGGGTCGGTGGAGAACGCGATGTCGAAGGTGCTCGGGACGACACCGGAGAAGTTCACCGAGCAGTGGCGGGAGTACCTCCAGGCTCAACTGGGCTGATCCAGAAGCGCGATGGCCTCCCGCAGCCACGCCCGCTCCGCCTCGCCGGTCGCCCGCGCCACCCGCAGCATGCCCTCCCGGAAGATGTCCTCGGCCGCCTCCGCGCTGACGGGCTTCTCGCCGTCGTAGAAGAAGCTCGACGGGGTCTGGAGGAACTCCAGCCGGCGGCGCAGCACGGCCGCCTGTTCCCGTCGGTCGGGGAGGTGCCGCAGGAAGGCCAGGACCGTGTTGAAGCGGACCTGGTCGGTGATCTCCGCCTGCTTGGGGTGGCGCAGACGGGACAGCAGATCCTCGCGGCCCAGGTCGGTGAGGGAGAGGATGCGGCGCGGGGCGGCGCTCGCGCCGGGCTCGGTGTGCTGGTCGAGCTTGCCGGCGGAGATCAGACGAGTGATCGCCGGGTAGAGGGCGCCGTCGCTGACCGGGCGGACATGGCCGCTGAGGGCCTTGATGCGCTCCTTCAACTCGTAGCCGTGCAGGGGCTGTTCGGCGAGGAAGCCGAGGATCGAGAGCTCCAGCAACGTTCTCTCCCTTGTGGGTGCGGTCCTCCCATGGTACCTCTTATCGAGCTACCTCTATTCGAGGTAGCCCGTATTGAGGTAACTCGTATCGAGGGAGTCGGTTCTCGTGCACGCTCATCGCCGGCAGCTGATCGCGCTCGCCCGCCCCGTCTACTTCTCGCTCCTGGCCACCGTCGCGGCCGGGATCATCAACACGGTCTGGGTCTCCCGGCTCGGCGGCGCGGCCGTGGCCGCCGTGGCGGTCGCGACCAACGCCGAGAACGTCCTGCTCGGCGTCTCGCTGGTCTTCGCCTCCGGTACGACGGTGCTGGTCGCGCACGCCAGGGGCGCGCGAGATCCCGGAGCGGTGCGGGCGGCCGTGCGCGGGGGGTGGGCGCTGTACGGGGTCGTGACGCCCGTGGTCGTCTTGGCCGGGTCGGCGCTGCGCGAGCCGCTGGCGCGACTGGTGCTGGGCGCGGACGACGGGCCGGCCGTTCCGCTCGCCGTCGCCTACTTCACGATCTCCCTTCCCGGTATCGCCGTCTTCTTCGCCCAGAATCTCGTCGACGGCATCCTCAAGGGCGCCGGCGACACCAGGACCCCGATGCGGCTGGCGCTGCTGGCGAACGGGCTGATCCTGGTCTGCGACCCGTTCCTGATCCAGGTGTACGGGGTGCGGGGCGCCGCCGTCTCGACGGTGCTGTGCCGGTGCGTGGCCCTGGCGGCGGGGATCGTCGTCCTGAGGCGGAACACCTTGCTGCGTACGGCGGTCGCGGTCCGGGCGAGCGAGAGCACCGGCCGGGCCCTGCGGCGGACGCTGACGACCGGGCTGCCCATGTCGGCCGACTTCACCGTGCGGCAGGGCGGGGCGCTCGTGCTGGTCGCCGTGGTGGCGCGGCTGGGGGTGACGGCGGTGGCCGCGTACTCGATCGCGTACAAGGTCATGTACGTGGCCACCATGGCGTTCTACTCGGTACGGCAGGCCGCCTCTATCCACACCGCGCACACCCGGGGCGCGGGGAGACGGGGATCCCCGGCGTCGGCCGAAGCGGGAAGCGGGGGAGAGCTGCGGGCGATCGGGCGGCAGGCGGTGCTGGTGTCCGGGGCGGCCGGGGTGGTGGCCGTGGTGCTGCTGGGGGTGACGGCGCCCTGGGTGATGGACGCCTTCGGCGCCGGGCCCGAGGTCGCCCACGCGGGTGTGGTGTTCCTGCGCTGTGTGGGGCCGTATCTGCTGCTGATGGCCTGCTTCATCGCGCTGGGCGGGGTCTTCGAGGGGAGCCGGGGAGCGCCGGTGCTGCTGCGGGTGACCGTCCTCGGCACGGCCGTCCAACTGCCGCTCGCCCACCTGCTGTCGGGGCTCGGTCTGCCCGGGGTGTGTCTGGCGCTGGCGCTCGCCATGGCAGTGCAGTGCGCCGCCCTGGGGGTGCTGTTCCGGCGGGCGGGGCGTCAGGAGGAGGCCGAGGTCTCCTTGGCGCGGGTCGCCTGAGCGGGGACCGTGGGGACCGGTTCGCGGGAGACCGTGGACCGCCAGAGCTCCACGGCGCCGAGCACGGCGGCGAGGACCAGGAAGCCGTTGCGCAGGGTCAGGAGGGTGATGCCGAGGGTGTCGCTCGCGACGACGTCCGCGAAGTAGACCGGGAACTCCAGCACCGTCAGGAAGCAGGCCAGTACGACCAGCGCGGCCGGCAGTCTCATCCGGCTGCCGCGGAAGCACAGGCAGACGGCGGCCGTGCCGACCAGCCACACCATGTACTGGGGACTGATCACCCGGCTGGTGACGGTGAACATCAGGACGGCGACGAAGGCCGCGTCCGCGAGGGTGTTCGGCAGGAAGCGGGTCGCCATCAGCCGCCACAGCAGCAGCCAGCCGAAGGCGACGCCGGTGAGGAACAGCGCGGCGGAGCTGATGACGCTCACCCAGGGACCGAGGAACTCGATCGAGCCGTAGTTCAGCAGCACCTGTCCCTGCCAGCCGAACCGGCGGGCCGTGTGGATGACCAGCGCGCCCAGCGACTCGACCTCGGTGCCCCGGTGGCGCTGGAACGTCAGGAACTCGAAGGCGCCCGGCATGAACAGCGCGAACAGCACCGCGACCCCGGCGGCGGTCCCCGCGGCCCAGCCCCAGGCGCCCCGCTTCCGGGCGCCGAGCAGCAGCAGCGCCGGCCACACCTTCAGCATCGCCCCGAAGCCGACCAGGACCCCCATCACCCGCGGATGCCGGGCGCCGGCGAGCAGCGCGGCCACGGCCACTGCGGTCACCATCAGGTCGTACCGCGCGTACACCGTCGGCCCGAGCAGTGGGACCGCCACCACCCACACCCAGGCCCCGCGCAGTGTCTTGCCGGGGCGCAGGCCCGCGTACCCGAGGAGGGAGAGGACCACCAGGTCGGCGACGCACGCCAGCACGTAGAAGGCCGACGGGTAGGACAGGAACCCCAGCAGCGCCGGCGAGAGGATCGCGAGGGCGGCGGCGGGCGGGTACTGCCAGGTGACGTCCCCGACGGGGAAGGTGCCGGTGCGCAGCACCTCGTACCAGCCCTGGTAGATGATCGAGACGTCGGTCGTCACGTCCGGGCCCGGGAAGACCCACACCTTGAAGACGAACAGCAGCAGCACGAGCCTGGTCAGGCCCCAGGTCACCAGCAGCCCCGCGAGAGACCGCCTCGCACCCGCAATGTCCACCTGAGCCCCTGCCTGCCGCTGTCTGGCTTTCGGTCTTGAGGGGAACATGATGTCCTGCCCAGCTGTGTATCTGCCATAAACGTGGCCGGTCGCACGTGTGCGGACGGGGCGCACGGGCCCGGGGACCCGCCCTTTGGATAGGGTCGGCGGCGATGCACAAGACCCTGATCGTGACGAACGACTTCCCGCCCCGCCCCGGCGGTATCCAGGCGTTCCTGCACAATATGGCGCTGCGGCTCGACCCCGAGCGGCTCGTCGTCTACGCGTCGACCTGGAAGCGGGGCAAGGAGGGCGTCGAGGCGACCGCCGCCTTCGACGCCGAGCAGCCCTTCACGGTCGTACGCGACCGTACGACGATGCTGCTGCCCACGCCGGCGGCCACGCGTACGGCGGTCGGGCTGCTGCGGGAGCACGGCTGTACGTCGGTGTGGTTCGGGGCGGCGGCCCCGCTCGGTCTGATGGCGCCCGCGCTGCGGAGGGCCGGCGCCGAGCGGCTGGTGGCCACGACCCACGGTCATGAGGCCGGGTGGGCCCAGCTGCCCGCCGCGCGGCAGCTGCTGCGGCGGATCGGGGAGTCCACGGACACGATCACCTACCTCGGCGAGTACACCCGCTCGCGGATCGCCGCCGCCCTGACGCCTCGGGCCGCCGAGCGGATGGTGCAACTGCCGCCGGGCGTGGACGAGAAGACCTTCCACCCCGGGTCGGGCGGCGACGGGATCCGGGCGCGGCTCGGGCTGACGGACCGGCCGGTGGTCGTGTGCGTGTCCCGGCTGGTGCCGCGCAAGGGGCAGGACACCCTCATCCTCGCGATGCCCCGCGTGCTGGCCGCCGAGCCGGAGGCGGTGCTGCTGATCGTCGGCGGCGGGCCCTACGAGGGCGAACTGCGCAAGCTGGCGCGCGAGACCGGTGTCGCCGACTCCGTGCGCTTCACCGGCGCCGTCCCCTGGTCCGAGCTGCCCGCCCACTACGGCGCCGGAGACGTGTTCGCCATGCCCTGCCGGACCCGCCGGGGCGGGCTCGACGTCGAGGGCCTCGGCATCGTCTATCTGGAGGCGTCGGCGACGGGCCTGCCGGTCGTGGCCGGCGACTCCGGCGGCGCCCCCGACGCCGTCCTGGACGGCGAGACCGGCTGGGTGGTCCGCGGCGGCTCCCCCGAGGAGACGGCCGAACGGATCACGGTCCTCCTCGCCGACCCTGAACTCAGGCGACGCATGGGGGAGCGGGGACGCGAGTGGGTGGAAGAGAAGTGGCGCTGGGACTTGTTGGCGGAAAAGTTGAAGACGTTGCTATAGCCGGAGGCCGATAATCCGCCGATGCTGCGCGCATGACAGTGAAACTGACGCAGCATCAGCTGACGAGACGTCAAATACTGGGCATGATCGCCCTGCAGAGCGCGGCGGCGGCCGGGCTCACCCGGATCGGTCTGCAGTCGGCTCAGGCGGCGGAGGAAGCGGCCTCCGTCGACAACGCGCCCGCCATCGTGATCGGTTCGGGGTACGGCGGTGCCGTCGCCGCCCTCCGGCTCGGTCAGGCCGGCATCCGCACGCTCGTCCTGGAGATGGGGCAGCTGTGGAACACCCCCGGCGCCGACGGCAAGATCTTCTGCAACACCGCCAACCCCGACCAGCGCTCCATGTGGTTCAAGTCCCGCACCGAGGCCCCGCTGGCCACCTTCATGTGGCTGGACGTCGTCAACAAGAACATCACCCCCTACCCGGGCGTCCTGGACCGCGTGCACTACGCCAACATGTCCGTGTACGTCGGACGCGGGGTCGGCGGCGGCTCCCTGGTCAACGGCGGTATGGCGGTCACCCCGCTCCAGTCGTACTTCACCGAGCAGTTCCCGACCGTGGACGCCACCGAGATGTACAACACGTACTTCCCGCGCGCCCGCGCCATGCTCGGCGTCAACACCATCGACCCGGCCTGGTTCGAGTCGACCGAGTGGTACCAGTTCGCCCGCACGTCACGGAAGGCCGCCGACAACACCGGCCTCAAGACGACCTTCGTGCCGAACGTCTACGACTTCGGCTACATGCAGCGCGAGGCGGCCGGCACCGCCACCAAGTCGGCGCTCGCGCAGGAGGTCATCTACGGCAACAACTACGGCAAGAAGAGCCTCGACAAGACCTATCTGGCGTCCGCGCTCGGCACCGGGAACGTCACCATCAACACGATGGAGCGGGTCAGGGCCATCAGACAGGCGAGCGACGGGAGCTGGCTGCTGACAGCCGACCGGATCGACGTCACCGGCGCGGTCGTGGCGACCAAGACGTACAGCTGCACGTACCTGTTCCTCGGCGGCGGCAGCCTCGGCACCACCGAACTCCTCGTCCGGGCCAGGGACACGGGCGCGCTGCCCGCCCTCAACGCCAGTGTCGGCGCCGGCTGGGGCCCCAACGGCAACACCATGCTGGGCCGCGCCAACCACATCTGGGACACCACCGGCGCCAACCAGTCGACCATGCCGGTCATGGGCATCGACGACTGGGCCAACGCCGACAACCCGGTCTTCGCCGAGATCGCCCCGCTGCCCATCGGCTTCGAGACCTGGGTGAGCCTGTACCTGGCGATCACCAAGAACCCCGAACGGGCCGCCTTCACCTACGACTCCGCGAGCGACGGGGTGAAACTGGGCTGGACCGCGGCCCAGAGCGCGGTCTCGGTCGCCATGGCCAAGAAGCTGTTCGACCGGATCAACTCGGCGAACTCCACCATCTACCGCTACGACCTGTTCGGCTCGTCCAGCAAGGTCTTCGCCGACGACTTCTGCTACCACCCGCTCGGCGGCTGTGTGCTGGGCAAGGCGACCGACAACTACGGCCGGGTGAAGGGGTATTCGAAGCTCTATGTCACCGACGGCTCACTGGTGCCGGGCAACATCGGCGTGAACCCGTTCGTCACCATCACCGCGCTCGCCGAGCGCACGATGACCCGGGTTCTCGCCGAGGACACCTGACCCAAGTGCCGTTCTACTTCTGGTAGATGGCCTCGATCTCGTCCGCGTAGTCCTTCGCCACCACATTGCGCTTGAGCTTCAGCGACGGCGTCAGGTGGCCCGACTCCTCCGTGAACTGGGAGGACAGAATGCGGAACTTCCGCACCGATTCCGCTTTCGACACCGCGGCGTTGCCGTCGTCGACCGCGTCCTGGATCGCAGCGAGCAGATCCGGGTCCTGGCGCAGCGACGCCGCGGTGACACCCGCGGGCTTGCCGTGCTCGGCGGCCCAGCGGCCCAGGAACTCCTCGTCGATGGTGACCAGCGCGCCCACGAACGGCCGCCCGTCGCCCACCACCATGCACTCCGCGACCAGCGCGTGCGCGCGGATGCGGTCCTCGATCACGGCCGGGGCGACGTTCTTGCCGCCCGCGGTGACGATGATCTCCTTCTTGCGGCCGGTGATCCTGAGATAGCCGTCCTCGTCGAGGGTGCCGATGTCACCGGTGTGGAACCAGCCGTCCCGCAGCGCCTCCGCCGTGGCGGCCTCGTTGTTCCAGTAGCCCTTGAACAGGTGCTCGCCGTGCAGCAGCACCTCGCCGTCGTCCGCGATCCGGATCACCGAGCCCGGCAGCGGCTGCCCGACCGTGCCGATCTTGGTCCGGTCCCAGGGGTTGAAGGCGGTCGCCGCACAGGACTCCGTCAGGCCGTAGCCCTCCAGGACCGTGAAGCCGATGCCGCGGAAGAAGTGACCCAGCCGCTCGCCCAGCGGCGCGCCGCCGGAGATGGCGTACTCGCCCCGGCCGCCCAGCACCGCGCGCAGCTTGCTGTAGACCAGCTTGTCGAAGGTCCGGTACTTGAGCTTCAGGCCGAGCGACGGGCCCGAGGGCGAGTCCAGCGCCCTGCTGTACGCGATCGCGGTGTCCGCGGCCTTGTCGAAGATCTTGCCCTTGCCGTCCGCCTGCGCCTTCGCGCGCGCCGAGTTGTAGACCTTCTCGAAGACCCGCGGGACGCCCAGGATCAGCGTCGGCCGGAAGGACGCCAGCTCGTCGGTGAGGTTCTTGATGTCCGGGACCATGCCCAGCTTGATCGGCGCCATCATCGGCGCGATCTGCACGAGCCGGCCGAAGACGTGCGCGAGCGGCAGGAAGAGCAGGACCGAGCAGTCACCGGTGCGGAACAGGGGACGCAGCCGCTCCACGATGTTGCCGCACTCGGCGAAGAAGCTGCGGTGGGTGAGCACACAGCCCTTGGGGCGGCCGGTGGTGCCCGAGGTGTAGACGATCGTCGCCGGGTCGTCGGCCCTCGCCTGCGAGCTGCGCTCGTCGACGGTCGCGTCGGAGACGTCCTTGCCGAGGCGCCCGAGCTCCTCGACCCCGCCACCCTCGATCTGCCACACGTGCTTGAGCTGCGGCAGCCGGTCACGCACCGACTCCACGGCGGCCGCATGGGTGTCCAGCTCCACGACGATCGCACGGGCACCGGAGTCCGCGAGGATCC
Source organism: Streptomyces sp. NPDC005648 (assembly GCF_040605395.1). Taxonomy (NCBI): domain Bacteria; kingdom Bacillati; phylum Actinomycetota; class Actinomycetes; order Kitasatosporales; family Streptomycetaceae; genus Streptomyces; species Streptomyces sp. NPDC005648. The sequence goes on from NZ_JBEXCS010000011.1 coordinate 24,281, forward strand.
ACTCCACCTGCTCCGGCGAGCTGGTCTCGTACACCGGCACGGTCACCGCGCCCGCGCTCCAGATCGCGAAGTCCAGCAGCGTCCACTCGTAGCGCGTCCGGGACATCAGGCCCACCCGGTCGCCCGGCTGGACACCGGAGGCGATGAGACCCTTGGCCGCCGCGTGCACCTCGGCCAGGAAGGCCGTGGCCGTCACGTCCTGCCAGGAACCGCCCACCTTGCGGGCGATGACGGCCACATCGGGATGCTGCGCGGCGTTTCTACGGACGATGTCGGTGAGATTGCCGTCCGCAGGGACCTCGTACAAAGCCGGAAGGCTGAACTCGCGCAAGACTGCTGCTCCTCATAGGGCGCCGGCGCCACGACGTTGTGTGATGCGACGGTCGGTCCAAGGCTCGGGCAGGTACTCAGGCAATCGGTCGTTGAATTCCTGAGCACGACTGGACTGCCCGGACGTTACCCGCCGGTATGGCTTCTTCGACAGGGGGTCCCGGCGAGATGTTCGCTGCGTCACACAGATTGGTGTTCCTCGCCGTACCGTAGTCCACCCACTAACTGACTGGCCAGTAACCGCAGGTCCGTCCGGCACTGTTCACGTACACCGCACACGCTTACCCTTGATCGTCATGGCATCCACACCACCCGGTAACCGCACCACGCGCGTCCACGTGGTCAGCGACGTCCACGGCAACGCCCGTGACCTGGCCCGTGCCGGCGAGGGTGCCGATGCCCTGATCTGCCTGGGTGACCTGGTCCTTTTCCTCGACTACGCCGACCACTCGCGCGGCATCTTCCCCGATCTGTTCGGCGCGGCGAACGCCGACCGGCTTGTCGAACTGCGCACCGCCCGCCGCTTCGAGGAGGCCCGCGACTTCGGCGCCGAACTGTGGGCGGGCATCGGCGGCGACCGCCGCGCGGCCATCGAGAAGGCGGTGCGCAGACAGTACGCAGAGATGTTCGCGGCCTTTCCGACACCGACGTACGCGACCTACGGCAATGTCGATATGCCGCCACTCTGGCCCGAGTACGCCGGCCCCGGCACGACCGTGCTGGACGGCGAGCGGGTGGAGATCGGTGGCTGGGTCTTCGGCTTCGTGGGCGGCGGCCTGCGGACCCCGATGCGCACGCCGTACGAGATCAGCGACGAGGAGTACGCGGCGAAGATCGAGGCCGTGGGCGAGGTCGACGTGCTGTGCACCCACATCCCCCCGGAGGTGCCCGAGCTGGTCTACGACACCGTCGCGCGCCGCTTCGAACGGGGCAGCGTGGCCCTGCTGGAGGCGATCCGGCGGACCCGGCCCCGGTACGCGCTGTTCGGCCATGTCCACCAGCCGCTGGTACGGCGGATGCGGATCGGGGCCACCGAGTGTGTGAACGTGGGGCACTTCGCGGGGTCCGGCAAACCCTGGGCGCTGGAATGGGCGGTGAACGCCGGTAGGGGGTGAAGTCGGGCGCCGACGTGCGCGGTAGCCTTCACGCTGCACGCACGTGCGCACGACGACCCCTGTACCGGCCCGCATCTGGAGGAGCCACGGCGATGGCGGAACACACCAGCTCGAGCATCACCATCGAGGCGGCACCGGCCGATGTCATGGGGGTGATCGCCGACTTCGCGCGCTACCCGGACTGGACCGGGGAGGTGAAGGAGGCGGAGGTTCTCCAGACCGACGGCCAGGGTCGCGCCGAGCAGGTCCGTCTGGTGATGGACGCGGGTGCGATCAAGGACGACCAGGTGCTGGCGTACACCTGGACCGGGGAGAACGAGGTCTCCTGGACGCTGGTGAAGTCGCAGATGCTGCGGTCGCTGGACGGGGCGTACATCCTGAAGGCGGTGGGGGACGGGGCGACCGAGGTCGTCTACCAGCTCACCGTGGACGTCAAGATCCCGATGCTGGGGATGATCAAGCGCAAGGCCGAGAAGGTCATCATCGACCGGGCGCTGGCCGGGTTGAAGAAGCGGGTCGAGGCGGGGGAGTAGGGGTTCGTCGCCGGACGCGGGTGCGTCGGGGCCGGTCACGTCCCACGGCGCAGCCGCTCGGTCACCGCCCGCGCCCCTCGGCCGGTGTGAGTTACCGTTCACCGTCATGCGCACCATCCTGATCATCGGGCCCGGCGGCAGTGGTCGTACCACCGTCGCCGCCGCCACCGCCCTGGACGCCGCCCGTGCGGGCACCCGCACCCTGGTGCTCAGTGCCGATCGCACCGACACCCTCGGTGCGGCGCTCGGTGCGGCCACCGGCCCGGCGCCCGTCGCGGTCGCCCCGAACCTGACCGCCTGGCGGCCGGACGCCGCCGCCGGTTTCCGGGACGATCTCACCGCCTTCCAGGAACGCGCGGCGAACGTCCTCGACCTCCTCGGTGCCTCCCGGCTGGACGCCGAAGAGGTCACTCCGCTCCCCGGGGCCGAGGAGCTGACCCTCCTGCGTGCGCTGCGGGACGCCGCTCTCGCCGAGTCGCACGAGCTGCTGGTCGTTGATCTGCCGCCCACCTCTCAGGCCCTCGCGCTGCTCTCGCTGCCCGAGGAACTGCGCCGGTATCTGCGCCGGTTGCTGCCCCCTGAGCGGCAGGCCGCCCGCGCGCTGCGGCCCGTTCTCGGGCGCCTGGCCGGGGTGCCCATGCCGTCCGAGTGGCTCTACGAGACCGCCGCCCGGTGGGACTTGGAGCTGGGGGCCGTGGAAGCGGTGCTCGCCGATCGGGGCACCGTGGTGCGGCTGGTCGCGGAGCCGGGCCCCGCCGGGGCCGACGCCGTACGCGACGCCACGCTCGGCCTCGCCCTGCGGGGGCTGCGGACCGATGTCCTCGTCGCCAACCGGGTGCTGCCCGAGTCGGCCGCCGACGGATGGCTCGCGGGGCCCGTCGCCCAGCAGCGCAAGGTGCTGGAGGAGTGGCAGGAGTCGTACGCCATACGGCCTCTGCACCACCTCGGGCGTGATCCGCGAGGTGCGGACGACCTCGCCGTCCTTCCCGTCCCCGGCGTCAACGACATGACGTCCACCGTCGAGTGGCCGGTCCTCGACAGGCTCGCCGAGGACGGGGTACTCGTCTGGAACCTCCCGCTGCCCGGCGCGATACGCGATGACCTCGACCTGATCCGGCGCGGGGACGAGCTCGTCGTCTCGGTCGGTGCCTTCCGGCGGATCGTCGGCCTCCCCTCGGTCCTGCGCCGGTGCACGGTGGAAGGGGCCGCCCTGCGCGACGGGGTGCTGCGGATCCGGTTCGCGCCGGACCGGGACCTCTGGCCGGAGAGGCGGTGAACGACGTACGCCCATTCGGGTAACGTCGTAGGGACGAACCGTAGTCAGGAGTCCGTCATGAGCGAAGAGCTCCGTCCGTCGGATGCCGGTGAGAACGAAGCCGTCGGCGAGGAGCGGGCCACCGACGCCGACGCCTGGGCGACGGCCGCCGCCGAGGACCTCGCCGCGGAGAAGGCCCGCCGTCGCGCCCAGTACGGCCCGCCCAAGGGTTCGGCCGCCGAGGAGCTGCGCAAGCTGGTCGACGCCGTCTCGGAGAAGCTGTCGACGATCCAGTCGCCACTGCTCGGCGCGGTCGCCGGGCCGGCCGCGCAGCAGGTGGTGAGACAGGTCGTCCAGCAGGCGAAGGCGGCGGTCGAGCCGGTCGTGGAACGCAACCCGGATGTCTTCGACCACCTGGCGGCCGCGGGCAACGAACTGCTCGCCGCCTACCGCTCCGCCGTCCAGGCCCAGGAACAGCGCTGGACGAGCCGCCCGACCGACCTGCACAAGGATCTCGACGAGAGCCAGGACCGCGACCGCGGCGAGGGCACCGGGCCCGGGCAGCGCATCGATCTGGACTGACGTCCCAGGTGGCGGCCGGGCCCGTCCGCCGTACGGACGACGGGAACCCGGCCCCAGGGCCTCGGGTACGGTTGGCCGTAGCGGGGCTCGACCGAAACTGAGGGATTCATGGGACTCACCATCGGCGTCGACATCGGCGGTACCAAGATCGCGGCCGGTGTGGTCGACGAGGAAGGCAAGATCCTCTCGACCCACAAGGTGCCGACCCCGGGTACGCCCGAGGCGATCGTGGACGCCATCGCCTCCGCCGTGGAGGGCGCGCGCGCCGGGCACGAGATCGTCGGCGTGGGCATCGGCGCCGCCGGTTATGTGAACCGGCAGCGTTCGGAGGTCTACTTCGCGCCCAACATCGACTGGCGCAACGAACCGCTCCAGGAGAAGGTCCAGGCCCGCGTCGGCCTCCCAGTCGTCGTGGAGAACGACGCCAACGCGGCCGCATGGGGCGAGTACCGGTTCGGCGCCGGCAAGGGCCACCGCAACGTCATCTGCATCACCCTCGGCACCGGCCTCGGCGGCGGCATCATCATCGGCAACAAGCTGCGCCGCGGCCACTTCGGCGTCGCCGCCGAGTTCGGCCACATCCGTATGGTCCCGGACGGGCTGCTCTGCGGCTGCGGCTCGCAGGGCTGCTGGGAGCAGTACGCCTCCGGGCGCGCCCTGGTCAGATACGCCAAGCAGCGTGCCAACGCGACCCCCGAGAACGCCGAGATCCTGCTCGGCCTCGGTGACGGCAGCCCCGAGGGCATCGAGGGCAAGCACATCTCCATGGCCGCCCGTCAGGGCGACCCGGTAGCCGTCGACTCCTACCGCGAACTCGCCCGCTGGGCCGGCGCCGGCCTCGCCGACCTCGCCTCGCTCTTCGACCCCTCCGCCTTCATCGTCGGCGGCGGCCTCTCCGACGAGGGTGAACTGGTCCTCGACCCCATCCGCAAGTCCTACAAGCGCTGGCTGGTGGGCGGTAACTGGCGCCCGGTGGCCGACGTCATCGCCGCCCAGCTGGGCAACAAGGCGGGTCTCGTCGGAGCGGCGGACCTGGCGCGAGAGCCCGATCCGATCATGTGACGGCCCTTTTCGGGACACGGTGACCCGCACGCCCTGAAGGGGCGCGGGGCTGTGACATCAGCGGCTCCGCCGCGGGGCGCGACCGGCTGTACACGACCGCCGGTCGCGCACTCGCCTCGCGCCCCCGCCCATGGGGCGTACATTGATCCACATGGAGCCCGACGACCCCGCTCTCGTCCGAGTCCTCAGCTACAACATCCGCTCGATGCGAGACGACACCGATGCGCTCGCCCGGGTCATCCGCGCCTGCGAACCGGACCTGGTCCTGATCCAGGAAGCACCCCGTTTCTTCCGCTGGCGCAAGAAACTCGCCCGTCTCGCCCACGCCGCCGACCTGGTGATCCTCACCGGCGGCGGTACGGCGGCGGGCCCCGCCATCCTCTGCGATCTGCGCACCACGGTCGAACGCACCGAGGACGTCCTTCTCCCCCTCACCCCGGGCCAACACCGCCGAGGCTTCGCGACCGCGGTCGTCCGCTTCGGCAGCGCCCGCCTCGGCGTCCTCAGCTGCCATCTCTCCCTCGACGAGGACGAGCGCTACGAGCAGTCCGGCATGCTCCTCGACCGTCTCGCCGGCTTCGGCCTGGACCACGCGGTCGCCGGCGGTGACCTCAACGACCGCCCGGACGGCCGCAGTTTCCGCCGGCTGGCCGAGAACCTCCAGGACTGCTGGGCCACCCGGCCGCAGGGCGCCGAGCACACCTGGATCCGGGACGCCCCGCACCGCCGTATCGACGCGATCTTCGCCACCAAGGGCATCGAGGTGCTCGGCTGCGGGGTCCCCACCGACCTGCCCGGCGTCACCGACGCGGACCTGAGGGCGGCCACGGACCACCTCCCGGTCCTGGCCACCCTCAGGATCCCCGCCGCCTAGCTCTCGGTGGACGGTCGGACCTTCACCTTGTCGACGATCGCCCAGCTGTCCAGGTACGACAGCTGGATGTACGTCTTCATCGCCTTGCCGTCGCCGGAGGTGCGCGTGTTCCTGAAGCCGAGGAACGCGTAGGTCTTCGGGTCGAAGATCATCGTGCCGAGGCTCGGCCGTCCGCTGTAGGTGACGCCGATGCCCACCCGGCCGCGGGCGTCCTTCACGTGCGGCGTCACCATGTTCCCGGGGATCTTCCCCAGCGCCTCGTACGCGGCCGCCCGCAGCCCGGGCGGCATGACCGGGACGCGGTACAGCAGCCCTTCGAGGAAGAAGTTGATCATGGGCCAGGCGTCGTCCGTGATGGGCGTGGAGTCGTCCGTCGACGGATGGGTCGGGTTGCGCATGGCCAGGAGCAGCTTGTCGGGGTCCGTGGGCAGCTTCGACAGCCGCGACCAGTCCTGCGTCGGCCACACGCTCTCGTTCTTCTTCGGCGGGGGCGACCACCACCCCTTGCCGATCTCCATCACCCAGGACGGCTTCGACTGGTCGACCGACACCCAGTTCTCGTCCACATACGACCTGGTGACGCCGGTGCCCACCTCCGTCTCCTTGATGATCTCCCTGGTGTAGATGTACTGGTCGGCGCGCGGGGCGACCTGCCGCTCGTGCGCCCGCTGGTAGGCGGCCGCCTTCGTCAGCACGGTCCGCGCGCTCATGTTCCGCATGGCGGGCGCGCTGCCGGCGGGCGGCGTCGCCACCCTCCTCGTGGACTCGTCGTCGTGCACGGCGACCACGACGGTCCCGGCGACCGCGGCGGCCACCAGACCGGTCAGCGCGATACGGAGAACCGGGCGTCGGCGTCGTACCGCCACCGGCGTCGCCTCCTTCTGCGCCGCCCGCAGCAGCCGGGCCCTGACCCGGGCACGGGTCCTCTCGTCGAGCGGGGGTGCCCCCGCGTCGAAGTCCCTCAGTTCGCGCAGTTCGTCGATGTCACGCATGGGCGTCCGCCTCTCGGAAAGCTGTCGGATCGGTGCCGCCCAGTGCTTCGCGCAGTCTGCTGCGGGCCCGGTGCAACCGCGATCTGACCGTGCCGACCGGCACCCCCAGCGCCAGGGCCGCCTCCTCGTAGTCGAGGCCGGCCCAGGCCACCAGGAGCACCACATCGCGCTGCCGGGCGGACAGCCCGGCCAACGCGGCCGCCAGGTCCCGGCGCACCCCCACGGCACCGGCCCTGGCGACCGCGCGCTCGGCGACCGGTTCCTCGTGCTCGACCGGTGCCGGGACCCTGGCGAGCGCCTTGAAGCGGCGTGCCTCGGCCCGGCGGTGCCGGCCCACGAGGTTGGTCGCGATGCCGAACAGCCACGGACGGGCGTCGGCACGCGTGAGGTCGTAGGTCTCGCGTCTCTGGAAGGCGGTGACGAAGGTCTCCGCCATCAGGTCCTCCGCCGCCTCCGGACCGAGCCGTCGCGCCGCGTACCGGTGCACGGCGTCGGCGTGGCGGTCGTAGAGCGCGGCGAACGCCTCGGGCTCCTCCCGGGACCGCTCGATCACGCGGGCGTCACTCTCCCCGCGATCCTCCGCGCGGGTGCCGACGCCCGGTCCGACGGTCATCGGGGCTCCTCTCGTTCGTCCGAACGCCTCGAAGGCTTGGGCTTGTCGCTGCTTGTCACCCGTCCTTCGCCGCAACCGCCGATCGAGTTCCATCCCGTCCCGTCCGGGGCCCGTCCGCTCCGGACGCACGAGGGCCCGCCCGGGTGTTCCGGGCGGGCCCTCGGGAGGTGTCCGGTGAGGTGCCGAGGCGGCGTCAGACCACCGCGCCCCGACCCGGGTCGCCGTCCTCGTCCTCGTCCGTGCGCATCCGCATCACCAGCGTGGCGAAGCCGCCGAGGAAGCCGCCGACGCCGAGCGTGGCCAGCCACCAGGTCATGTCCCAGCCGAGGACCACGGCCAGCAGCAGCAGGATCGGGCCGCCGACCACGCCCAGCCAGGCGAACTTCGCGGTGGTGTCGGCGGCGGGCAGCGGGGGCGGCTCCGGCGGTTCGAAGTGGCCCTCGTCGTCCTCGTCGTAGTCGTCCTCGGAGGGCTCGGGGGTCGAGTAGTCGCGCGGTCCGCCGACGCCCGGGGCGAAGGAGACCGAGCCCCCCAGGGGCTTCGCCGGCTTCTCCTCCCGGGGTTTTTCCTCCTTCGGCGCCGGCTGCTCGTCGTTGGTCTCGGGCTCCAGCAGCGCCAGGTCCTCCACCGACTTGAACGGCTTCGTGCCCGGTGGGTCCGCCGGCTCCTCGCCGTACCCGGCGACGATCGCCGCCCACGCGGCGTCCTCGTCGAAGGGGACGCCCTGCTCCTCCGGTTCGCGGTCCTCGCGATCCGAACCGTGCTCAGCCACCTGCGGCCGTCCCTTCCTTGCCGACACCGGTTGCGAGCCGGCCGATGAACGAGAGGCTCTCCTCGAAGATCCGGTCCGCGTCGTGGTCCAACGTCGCGACGTGGTAGCTCTGTTCCAGCAGGATCTCGCGGACGTCCCGGGACGAGACCCGGCCCAGGATGCGCGCCGAGTCGACCGGCGGCACCACATGGTCCTGCGGGCTGTGCAGAAGCAGCAGCGGCTGGGTGACCTGGGGCAGCTCGCGGTCGACGATCCGGAAGAAGGTCCGCAGGGAGTGCGCCGCGTGCAGGGGCACCTTGTCGTAGCCCACCTCGACGCCGCCCTCCTTCGCGATGTCGCTGGCGATGCCGGGCGCCGTCCGCACGAAGTGGCGGGCCACCGGAAGGGCGTACGCGGACAGGCCGTGCACCTTGTTCGCCGGGTTGACGACCACGACACCGCTGATCGCGTCCCCGTGCTTGGCGGCCAGCCGCAGGGCGAGGGCGCCGCCCATGGACAGACCGGCCACGAAGACCCGCTCGCAGCGGTCGACGAGCGCGCGCAGCTCCCGGTCCACCTCCGCGTACCAGTCCTGCCAGCCGGTGAGCTGCATGTCCTCCCAGCGGGTGCCGTGGCCCGGCAGCAGGGGCAGCGAGACCGTCAGGCCGCGCTCGGCGAGGTACTCCGCCCAGGGGCGCAGCGACTGGGGCGAACCGGTGAAGCCGTGGCAGAGGAGGACACCGGTCTCCCCGCCCTCGTGGCGGAACGGCTCGGCTCCAGGAAGGACCGGCACCATCGGTCTCCTGTTCATGAGAGTGGCGGTTCATGAGCGGGACTCCACGAGCGCACGCGACTTCATGAGCGTGACGTGAAGTCCAGGTTGTGCTTCACCGTACGCGACGGCACTGACACCGACCAGGGTCGTCGGCTCCTTTGACAGCGGGCCGGGTTAAGGTCTGATCGACGGAAACTGGAGGCACACGGGTGTTGTACGGCGCGATGAAGGTCGCTATCGGCGGACCGCTGAAGGTCACCTTCAGGCCCTGGGTGGAGGGCCTCGAGAACATTCCCGCCGAGGGCGCCGCGATCCTGGCGAGCAACCACCTCTCCTTCTCGGACTCGTTCTTCCTGCCCGCGGTCCTGGACCGCAAGGTGACATTCATCGCCAAGGCGGAGTACTTCACCACGCCCGGGGTGAAGGGCCGGCTGACGGCCGCGTTCTTCAAGGGCGTCGGCCAGCTCCCGGTGGACCGCTCCGGCGCGCGCGGCGCGGGTGAGGCGGCGATCAAGAGCGGCCTGGAGGTCCTGGAGCGCGGCGAGCTGTTCGGCATCTACCCCGAGGGCACCCGCTCGCCCGACGGGCGCCTCTACCGGGGCAAGCCCGGCGGACTCGCGCGCGTGGCGCTCGCCTCCGGCGCGCCGGTCATCCCGGTCGCCATGATCGACACGGAGAAGATCCAGCCGCCGGGCAAGGTGATGCCCAAGCTCATGCGGCCCGGCATCCGCATCGGCAAGGCCCTGGATTTCAGCCGCTACCAGGGCATGGAGCACGACCGCTTCGTGCTGCGCGCGGTGACCGACGAGGTCATGTACGAGATCATGAAGCTCTCCGGCCAGGAGTACGTCGACATGTACGCGACCGCCGCCAAGCGGAGGATCGCGGACGCGGCGAAGGCCGAGAAGGAACAGGCCAAGGAACAGGCCAAGGAGCAGGCGGAACAGGCCAAGAAGGAGAACTCCGGGGCCTAGGCTGTCGGTTCGAGGGGGCGAGGGGCCGGAAGCTGGGGGGTGGGGTACGTGCCGAAGCGTGAGCGCGTCATCCGTATGTCGGTCGAGCAGCCGCTGTGGCGTGCGCTGTCCGCGTACCGGGTGCTCACCATGCTGTACGCGGTCGGCCTGTTCGCCACCGCCTACGACGAGTACGACCACGCGAGCGTGGCCATCGGCTACTACGGCGTCCTGTTCGTCTGGACGCTCGCCACCCTGCCCCGCGTCCAGAGCGCGGCAGCCTGCACCAAGCGCTTCCTCACCGCCGACCTCGCCATCGCGCTCACCGGCATCCTCCTGACCCCGCTCGCCGCCAACGAGCAGCACATCCAGAGCGGCGGCCCGACCCTGCCGTCGATATGGACCGCCGGCTCGGTCCTCGCCTTCGCCATCAAGGGCGGCTGGCGCTGGGCCGCCTTCGCCTCCACCCCGGTCGCCGCCGCCAACCTCATCGAGCGCGGCGCCCCGGCCCGCGACACCGTCCACAACGTCATCCTGGTCTGGGTCGCCTCCATCGCCATCGGCTACGTCGTCGAGGTCGCCCGCGCCTCCGAGCGCACCCTCGCCCGCGCCCTGGAGATCGAGGCCGCGACCAGGGAGCGGGAGCGGCTCGCCCGGGACATCCACGACGGGGTGCTGCAGGTGCTGGCCATGGTGCAGCGCCGGGGCGCGGTCATCGGTGGTGAGGCGGGCGAGCTGGGCCGTATGGCCGGGGAGCAGGAGGTCGCCCTGCGCACACTGGTCTCCGGCGGTCTGGTGCCCGTCTCACGGGCCTCGGAGGACGCGTCCGAGGGCGCGGTCGTCCGGGCCGTCGACGAGCCCTCGTACGACGAGGACGCGCCCGTGGACCTGCGGGCGCTGCTCGCGCCCCACGCCGCCGCGAAGGTCAGCTTCGCCGAGCCCGGTGCGCCCGTGCTGCTGTCCGCGCCCGCCGCGAAGGAGCTGGCCGCGGCCGTCGGCGCCGCCCTGGACAACGTGCGCAGACACGCCGGCGACGACGCGCGCGCGTGGATCCTCGTCGAGGACGAGCCCGGCGAGGTCGTGGTGACCGTACGGGACGACGGCCCCGGCATCCCCGAGGGGCGGCTCGCCCAGGCCGAGGGGGAGGGGCGGCTCGGCGTGGCCCTCTCCATCCGGGGCCGGCTGCGGGACCTCGGCGGCAGCGCCGAGCTGATCTCGGTGCCCGGGCAGGGCACGGAGGTCGAACTGAAGGTACCGAAGGACGCGAAGGCGGGGCATCGATGAGTGAGCAGCAGGGCCCGATCAAGGTCATGGTGGTCGACGACCACCCCATGTGGCGCGACGCGGTCGCCCGTGACCTGACCGAGTCCGGCTTCGACGTGGTCGCCACCGCGGGCGACGGCGACCAGGCCGTACGCCGCGCCAGGGCCGCGGGCCCCGACGTCCTCGTCCTCGACCTGAACCTGCCGCTGAAGCCCGGCGTCCAGGTCTGCAAGGAACTGGTCGGCCACAACCCGGCGTTGAGGGTCCTGGTGCTGTCCGCGAGCGGCGAGCACGCGGATGTGCTGGAGGCCGTGAAGTCGGGCGCGACCGGCTATCTGCTGAAGTCGGCGTCGACCGAGGAGCTGCTGGACGCGGTGCGCCGCACGGCCGTCGGCGACCCGGTGTTCACGCCGGGCCTGGCCGGGCTGGTCCTCGGTGAGTACCGCCGTCTCGCCTCCGAGCCCGCGCCCGCCGCCGGTACCGACGAGCCGGGGGCCCCGCAGCTCACCGACCGTGAGACCGAGGTGCTGCGCCTGGTCGCCAAGGGCCTGAGCTACAAGCAGATCGCCGAACGCCTGGTCATCTCCCACCGGACGGTCCAGAACCACGTCCAGAACACCCTCGGCAAGCTCCAGCTGCACAACCGGGTGGAACTCGTTCGGTACGCCATAGAGCGCGGGCTTGACGACGAGTAAACCAACGTCCCGATGATTCACCGGAATTGCCCTTCCCGCCCATCCCTCTGTGACCTGGATCACCATTAGCGTGGCTGCAACCAGGCAAACGCGGCGAAGGGACATTTCCATGCGGGTCGGAGTACTGACCGGAGGCGGCGACTGCCCCGGACTCAACGCCGTCATCCGGGGCATCGTCCGCAAGGGCGTGCAGGAGTACGGCTACGACTTCGTCGGCTACCGGGACGGCTGGCGCGGACCGCTCGACGGCGACACCGTCCGCCTCGACATCCCCGCGGTGCGCGGCATCCTGCCCCGCGGCGGCACCATCCTCGGCTCCTCGCGCACCAATCCGCTCAAGCAGGAGAACGGCATCCGCCGCATCAAGGAGAACCTCGCCAAGCAGGAGGTCGACGCGCTCATCGCGATCGGCGGCGAGGACACCCTGGGCGTGGCGGCGCGCCTCACCGACGAGTACGGCGTGCCCGTCGTCGGTGTACCGAAGACGATCGACAACGACCTCTCCGCCACCGACTACACCTTCGGCTTCGACACCGCGGTCGGCATCGCCACCGAGGCCATCGACCGGCTGCACACCACCGCCGAGTCCCATATGCGGGTCCTGGTCTGCGAGGTGATGGGCCGTCACGCCGGCTGGATCGCCCTGCACTCCGGGCTCGCGGGCGGCGCCAACGTCATCCTCATCCCGGAACAGCGCTTCGACCTCGACCAGGTGTGCGCCTGGATCACCTCCCGCTTCAAGGCGTCGTACGCCCCCATCGTGGTCGTCGCCGAGGGCGCCATGCCGAAGGACGGCGATGTGGTCCTCAAGGACGAGTCGCTGGACTCCTTCGGGCATGTGCGCCTCTCCGGAGTCGGCGAGTGGCTGGCCAAGGAGATCGAGAAGCGCACCGGCAAGGAGGCCCGCACCACCGTCCTCGGGCACATCCAGCGGGGCGGCACCCCGAGCGCCTTCGACCGGTGGCTCGCCACCCGCTTCGGTCTGCACGCCATCGACGCCGTCCGCGAGGGCGACTTCGGCAAGATGGTCGCCCTGCGCGGCACGGACATCGTCCGCGTGCCGATCTCGGAGGCCACGTCCAAGCTGAAGACGGTGGACCCGGAGCTGTACGCGGAGGTCGGGGTCTTCTTCGGCTGATCCAAACCGAGCCGAAGCCGATCCGAAAAGGCGCCTAGACGGTCGTGTTCCGCAGCTGTCCGATCAGCTCCCGCACGACCGTGGCGCCGTCCAGCGTCAGGACCGACTCCGGGTGGAACTGCACACCGGCGAACCCGGGGCCTCGCAGGGCGTGCACCTCACCGTTGCCGGCCCGGCTCAACTCGATGCCGTGGGCGGCGAGTTCGGTGCGCGACTCGTCGTCGCAGCGGGCCACGAAACTGTTGTAGAAACCGACGGTCTCGGGCCGTCCGAACAGGTCGATCGTCGTCTGCGCGCCCTGGTAGGGCACTTCCTTCCGTACGATCTCCAGGCCCAGCTCGGCCGCGATCAGCTCGTGCCCGAGGCAGACGCCCAGCACACCGTGCCGGTGGCCCCGGACCACCTCGGCGGTCAGCTCCCGCAGGAACCGCATCTTCGGGTCGTCCAGGTCGGACGGGTCACCGGGACCGGGGCCGAGCACCAGGGGCCCCTCGTGGGCGAGGGCGGCCTCCCGCAGCCCCGGCTCGTCATAGCGCCGGACGGTGACCTCCAGCCCGCCCGAGCGCAGCACATGCGCGAGCATCGAGGTGAAGGTGTCCTCCCCGTCGACCACCAGGGCATGCCCCTGGAGTTCGTACGACCGCTCCTGCATTCGCAGCCAGAACGGCGCGAGCGAGGCCCGGCGCCCGTCGAGCGCGGCACGCACGCGTGGGTCGTCGGCGAGCCGTACGCGCGCGTGCGTGCCGCGCGGCCGGGACGGCCGTACGCCCAGAGCCGCCAGCACACCGGCCGCCTTCGCGTGGGTCTCGGCCACCTCGCTCGCCGGGTCGCTGCCCCGCACCAGCGTCGCGCCGACCGGCACCCGCAGATGTCCCTCGGCGGAGATGTCGGCGGTGCGGATCAGGATGGGGGAGTCGAGGGTCTGCGCCCCGCCGCCGTCGCGGCCGAGCAGGGCGAGCGCGCCCGCGTAGTAGCCCCGTCCGCCGACCTCGTGCCGCTCGATGACCCGGCAGGCGTTCTGCACGGGCGAGCCGGTGACGGTCGCCGCGAACATGGTCTCCTTCAGGACCTCGCGCACGTCCAGGGACGACTTCCCGCGCAACTCGTACTCGGTGTGCGCGAGATGGGCCATCTCCATCAGCCGCGGGCCGATCACCACCCCGCCCATGTCGCCGACCGTGCACATCATCTTGAGCTCCTCGTCGACGACCATCGACAGCTCCTCGATCTCCTTGCCGTCGGCGAGGAAGTCGAGCAGGTGCTCGGGGGTGGGCCCTTCGGCGGGATATCGGTAGGTCCCGCTGATCGGGTTCATGACGACCGTGCCGCCGGACATCCGCACATGCACCTCGGGGCTCGCCCCGACCAGCGTCCGCTCCCCGGTGTGCACCACGAACGTCCAGTACGCGCCCCGCTCACCCTCCAGCAGCCGCCGGAACAGCGCGAGGGCGTCCGCGCGGGAGAACCCCGGGATCTCACCCTCGTACGTCCGCCGGATCACGAAGTTGGCGCCCTCGCCCCGCCCGATCTCCTCGCGCAGCACCCGGCCGACGATCTCGCCGTACTCCTCGTCCTCGACGTCGAAGCCGCCGTTCTCGACGCGGACGTCATGGGCGGGGAGCTGTCCGAGGACCTCGTCCAGGGGCAGCGTGCGGGTCTCCTGCGGGGTCAGCACCATGAGCGGCGTCCCGTCGTCCCGGACGTCGAAACCGCGCTCGCGGATCTGCCGGAACGGGATGAGCGCGAGGCCCTCGTCGGGGAGGTCGGCGAGGCGCTCGCAGGTGGAGACCGGGCCGATCAGCAGCTCGACCGTGCGCTCGTCGTGGCCCGGCGAGCGGCGGCGGAGCAGGGCGAAGGGGCGATCGTCGTGCAGGAGCTGGGTGAGATCCATGGGTCCTCTTCCGTCGGTGTCGAGCGATGTCGATGCCGGACGAGGAACGGACCCCGGAAACGCCGAAGGCCGCCCTCGGGCGGCCTTCGCGAAGTCCTGTGTGCGCGCGAGTCAGTGGGCCGCCGGATGAGCGGTCCACCACCAGTTCTGGGTCGAATGCGCGAACATGGCGGGCACTCTACCCCATGTCCGTCCGCTGATCGCGCCGTCTCACCAGTCGAGCCGGGCGAAAATCGGGCGACACGACCCCGTAATGTTTACGGGGTGACCGTGAACGCTAAGACCAGCGCGAGCGCTGGCAACACCTGGCGAGACCTGCCCGCGGCGCAGCAGCCCGAGTACCCCGACACCGAGGCTCTGCGCGCAGTCGTTGCGGACCTCGAGTCGTATCCGCCGCTCGTCTTCGCGGGCGAGTGCGACCAGCTGCGCGCCCGGATGGCGGCCGTCGCCAAGGGAGAGGCGTTCCTCCTCCAGGGTGGCGACTGCGCCGAGGCCTTCGACGCCGTGTCGGCCGACCATATCCGCAACAAGCTGAAGACGCTGCTCCAGATGGGCGCCGTGCTGACGTACGCCGCGTCCGTCCCCGTGGTGAAGGTCGGCCGGATCGCCGGCCAGTACTCCAAGCCGCGTTCCAAGCCGACCGAGACCCGCGACGGCGTGACACTGCCGACCTACCGCGGCGACTCCGTCAACGGTTTCGACTTCACCGAAGAGGCCCGTATCCCGGACCCCGAGCGGCTGAAGCGGATGTACCACGCCTCCGCCTCCACGCTGAACCTGGTGCGCGCCTTCACCACCGGCGGCTACGCCGACCTGCGCCAGGTGCACGCCTGGAACCAGGACTTCGTGAAGTCGTCCCCGTCCGGCCAGCGCTACGAGCAGCTGGCCCGCGAGATCGACAACGCGCTGAACTTCATGCGGGCCTGCGGCACCGACCCGGAGGAGTTCAAGACCGTCGAGTTCTACTCCTCGCACGAGGCACTGCTGCTCGACTACGAGTCCGCCCTGACCAGGGTCGACTCCCGCACGGGCAAGCTGTACGACGTCTCCGGGCACATGGTGTGGATCGGCGAGCGCACCCGGCAGCTGGACCACGCGCACATCGAGTTCGCCTCGAAGATCCGCAACCCGATCGGCATCAAGCTCGGCCCGTCGACCACGGCCGAGGAAGCGCTGCAGTACATCGAGCGCCTCGACCCCGACCGTGAGCCGGGGCGGCTGACCTTCATCGTCCGCATGGGCGCCGACAAGGTCCGCGACAAGCTGCCCGAGCTGGTCGAGAAGGTCACCGCGTCCGGTGCGACGGTGGCCTGGGTGACCGACCCGATGCACGGCAACACCTTCGAGGCGGCCTCGGGCCACAAGACCCGCCGCTTCGACGACGTGCTCGACGAGGTCAAGGGCTTCTTCGAGGTCCACAAGGGCCTCGGCACCCACCCGGGCGGCATCCATGTCGAGCTCACCGGTGACGATGTCACCGAGTGCGTGGGCGGCGGCGACGAGATCTTCGTCGACGATCTGCACCAGCGCTACGAGACGGCCTGCGACCCGCGCCTGAACCGCAGCCAGTCCCTCGACCTGGCGTTCCTCGTCGCGGAGATGTACAGGGACCAGTAAGGGTTTCGGCTGTTACAGGGACATGCGGTGGGGCGCGGATCACATGCGATCCGCGCCCCACCGCACTTTTGCGGGCACCGAGTGCCGGGTAAGGTTAGGTTAGCCTTATTGATCTCGGCGGGAGGTGAGTCCGCGTGTACGTCTGCAGCTGCTTCGGTGTGACCGAGGCGCAGATCCAGCAGCACGCGGACGACGGCGCCTGCACACCCCGCCAGGTCGCCTCCGCCTGCAAGGCCGGCACGGACTGCGGCTCGTGCGTCCGTCGTATCCAGGCGATCCTCGGCCGTGGGAACTGCCCGCGCCGGGAGCTCGCCGACCAGGGCCGACCGGTTCTGTCCGCGCTGGACGGCATGGAGGGCCTGGACGAGGCCGCCTAGCTCTCCGGCTGCTCGATCAGCTGGGCGATGTACAGCGCCTCACCG
The DNA here is from genome assembly GCF_040605395.1 of Streptomyces sp. NPDC005648. Classification (NCBI taxonomy): domain Bacteria; kingdom Bacillati; phylum Actinomycetota; class Actinomycetes; order Kitasatosporales; family Streptomycetaceae; genus Streptomyces; species Streptomyces sp. NPDC005648. Next base: position 41,142 of record NZ_JBEXCS010000011.1, read on the forward strand.
AGCTTCTCCAGCAGCTCCAGCTGGGTGTCGAGATAGTCGATGTGGTGCTCCTCGTCCGCGAGGATCGACTCGAAGATGTTCGCGGACGTGATGTCGCCCTTGCCGCGCATGACCTCGACGCCCCGCCTGAGGCGGTCGATCGCCTCGACCTCGATCTGCCGGTCGGCCTCGAACATCTCCTTGACGGTCTGCCCCACGCGCACATGGAAGAGGCGCTGGTAGTTCGGCAGGCCCTCCAGGAAGAGGATCCGGTCGGTGAGCACCTCCGCGTGCTTCATCTCGTCGAACGACTCGTGGCGGGTGTACTTCGCGAGCTTGGTCCAGCCGAAGTTCTCCTGCATCTTCGCGTGCAGGAAGTACTGGTTGATCGCGGTCAGCTCGCCGGTGAGCTGCTCGTTGAGGAATTCGATGACCTCGGGGTCGCCCTGCATCGCAGAGGCTCCTTCCGACCGGGGGAACGGGCAGGTTGCGCCGCATGATTGCATCGGGGAGGAAGATCGTCCAGTAAGTCTTCACTTAGTAAGTAAGTGCATGCTCAGTCGCAATTGCCCTGGTTTGGGTGGCGCGGGTGAGGTGCACCGGTCCGGGTCTGTCAGGATGGAGTCATGGGTCAGCCGAGGGAAGGTGAATCGGGAGAACGCGATTCGACAGGAGCGGCTCAGCCCGGGCTTCCGCCAGGTCAGCGGCTCCAGCGCGGCTGGCCGGTGACGCATTACGGACCCGTCCCCAAGTTCCGCCCCGAGCGCTGGGAGTTCCGGGTCTTCGGCGCCACCGCGGACGGCGAGAAGCGCTGCTGGAACCACGAGGAGTTCACCGCGCTGCCGTACACCTCCGTCGTCGCCGATCTGCACTGCGTCACCAAGTTCAGCATGCTCGGCGCCGAGTGGGGCGGTATCCCGGCCCGTACGATCCTGGAGATCGTGCCGCCCGCGCCCGCCGTCACCCATGTGATGGTCTGGGCGGAGTACGGATTCAGCTCGAACCTCCGCCTCTCGGACTTCGCCTCCGAGCGCACCCTCTTCGCCACCCACAAGGACGGCGAACTGCTCACCGCGGAGCACGGCTTCCCGCTGCGCCTGGTCGTCCCTCATCTGTATGCCTGGAAGGGCCCCAAATGGGTCCGTGGCATCGAGTACATGACCGCCGACCGCCGAGGCTTCTGGGAGGAGCGCGGCTACCACAACATCGGCGACCCCTGGAAGGAGCAGCGCTACTCCTACCAGGAGGGGCCCGGGGAGGGCCCCGAGCTCTGACCCCCGCTCCGGCCCTGCCCCCTGGCCCTCGGCCCCGGCCCTCAGTGGTACTCGTGCACCACGGCATGTCCCTTGCCGCGGCCGATCATCCACTTGTTGACGGGGGTCGTGACCACGAAGGCGATCACCAGTGAGATCGCGAGCGAGCCCCAGAACAGCAGGTCGCCGAGCTGGGCGTCCATCGCGTCGGGCCACAGCACGATCACGCCGTTGTCGATCAGCTCCATCACCGCGATGGACAGCGTGTCCGCGGCCAGCGCCACCCGGAACGCGGCACGGAAGCCGACGCCGGCCCTCAGTACGCCGCGCAGGGTGAGCGAGTACCCGAAGAAGAAGGCCAGCACGATCGCCAGGACGGTCGTCGCGAGGTTGCCCCAGCCGAACGCGGTGCCGATCACCATGCCCAGCACCTCGCCGATGGCGCAGCCGGTGAGGCAGTGCAGGGTGGCCTGGGCGGCCATGGCCCAGCTCGCGCCGGCCTGATGGTGGCCATGGTGTGCGTGTGCTTCGTGAGCCGTGTGTGTTTCGTGCGCCTCGTGCTGCATGAGTGCCCCCAACGTCAGGTAACGGTTGCTGCACCGAGCAGAAACCGTATACCCCCTGGGGGTATTCCGGAACAGGTCAGGAATCGCGCAGTTTCTTCAGCCGCTCCACGTCCGCCGCATGCCCCTCCTTGCCGCCGGGCGTCTCGATGACCAGCGGTACGCCCTCCGTCGCGGGGTGGGTCATCAGCGCCCGGAACGGGTCCTCGCCGATGTGACCGGAGCCGATGTTCTCGTGCCGGTCCTTGTGCGCGCCGACCACGTCCTTGGAGTCGTTGGCGTGGATCAGCCTCAGCCGTCCCGCACCGACCGTGTCCACCAGGAGGTCGAGGGTCTGGTGCATGCCGCTGGGCCCGGTCAGATCGTGCCCGGCGGCGAAGATGTGGCAGGTGTCCAGGCAGACCCCGAGCATCGGGTGGGCGTCCAGCGCCTCGAAGTACGGCCCGAAGTCCCAGGTCCGCGAGCAGAGCGAGGCGCCCTGGCCGGCCGTCGACTCCAGCAGCAGGAACGGGTCGTCGTCGTGGGTGAGTTCGTCCAGCAGCGGCAGCATGTGCTCGCGCACCTGCTTCAGCGCCACGGCACGCTCCCGGCCGCCGGTCGCGCTGCCCGTGTGCACGACCACGCCGAGCGCCCCGATCTCCCGCCCCCGGCGCAGCGAGTGCCGCAGCGACTCCACCGACCTCTCCACGGTCGCCTCGGTGTGCGAGCCGAAGTTGATCAGATACGGCGCGTGCACATACACCGGGATCGACTCGGCCGCGCACGCCGCCCGGAACTCCTCGTCCTGCCGCGGATTCCCCGCCGGTGTGGCCCAGCCGCGCGGGTTGGCGACGAAGACCTGCACGGTCTCGGCCCGCAGCTCGCGGGCGTAGGTCAGACCGACGGAGTTCAGCCCGCCGGCCACGGGGACATGACCGCCGACGGGATTGCGCGAGGGGAACGGGTGCTGGCTCTTCACCCGTTCAGGGTGTCATGCGTCCCGACCCGCTCCGGCACCGTGCCCGGGGGCCCCTCAGCGGATCTTGATCGTGATCGTCGATCCCTCGGGCGCCGTCCGGCCGCCCTTCACGGACTGGCTCCTGACGGTGTCGCCGAAGAGCCCGAGCAGGCCGCGGTCCTCTTCGACCTTGAAGCCGGCGCCCTCCAGCGCCGTGTGCGCGTCCTCCACGCTGTCGCCGGTGACGTCCGGGACCTCCACCATGACCGGGCCCTTGGAGAGCGTCAGCGTCACCGTGTCGCCCTCGGCGGCCCGGCCGTGGCCCTGCGGGGTCTGCGCGGCGACCTGGCCCTCGTCGTACGGGGAGTTGACCCGGGTGGCGGCGATCTCCACCGTGAGACCCGCGCCCTCCAGGTCGGACCTCGCGGCCGACAGGTCCTCGCCGGTGACGTCCGGGACGTCCACCGCGCTGCCCTTGCTGACGGTCAGCGCGATCGCCGAGCCCGCGTGCCGTTCGGTGCCCGCCCCCGGGGCCGTCGACAGGACCGAGCCCTTGGGCACCTCGTCGCTGAACTCCCGGGTGACCATGCCCGGTTCGAGGCCGCTCTTCTTCAGCCGGTCCCGCGCCTCGGCCAGCGTCCGGCCCGTCAGGTCGGGCACCTGTACGGTCTCGGGACCGTCGGAGAGGGTGATCGACACGCGCGCGTTGTCCCGGATACGGGTGCCGGGTTCGGGGTCGGAGCTGATGACCGTGCCCCGCGCGACCGTGTCGCTGTAGGCGTGCCTGACCGTGCCGAGGTCGAGACCGGCCTCGCCCAGCTGCTTCTTCGCCTGCGCCTGGGTCTTCGCCAGGACCGGCGGGACCTTGGTGAACTGGCCGGAGTTGATGTACCACACGCCGGTGCCGACGCCGAGGATCAGCAGGACGGCGACGACGATCGCGAGCGGGCCGCGCCGGGCACGCGCGCCACGCCGGCGCGGCGGCAGGGGCGGGGGGCTCTCCAGGCGGCTGGTGCGCAGCACCTCGGCCGGTCCGGCACCGCCGACCGGCACCCCGCGCGGCACCGTCAAGGAGCGCGGGATGACGCTCGTGCGGTCCTCGGAGATGCTCCGCCGGTCCGCCCCGAGCGCCTGCGGCGGCTCGGCGTCCAGCTGGTCCGGGCTGAGGGCGGAGTGCACCTCGCGGGCGTGCGCGAGGAGGGCCACCGCGTCGTACGGGCGGATGGCGGGGTTGCGGGCGGTGGCCGAGGCGACCAGCTCGTCCAGCTCGTACGGCAGCCCCGGGACGACCGCGGACGGGGGTGGGACGTCCTCGTGCAGGTGCTTGTAGAGCACCACGGCCGGGGAGTCCCCGTCATGCGGACGGTCACCGGTCAGCATCTCGTACAGGACGACACCGCACGCGTACACGTCGACACGGGCGTCGGCGGCGCCGGGCTGCTCGATCTGCTCGGGGGCGAGATAGGAGACCGTGCCGAGAACGGCCCCGGTGGTGCTGGTGACGGTGTCCACGGAGCGCACCAGCCCGAAGTCGGCGACCTTCACCCGGCCGTCGTCCCCTATCAGCACGTTCTCCGGCTTCATGTCCCGGTGCACGAACCCGGCCCGGTGGGCGGCGCCCAGCGCGGCGAGCACCGGCTCCAGGATGTCCAGGGCGGCGCGCGGCTGCAGCGCCCCGCGCTCGCGCAGCACGTCACGCAGGGTGCACCCGGCGATGTACTCCATGGCGAGATAGACGTACGACCCGTCGGTGCCCTGGTCGAAGACCTGTACCACGTTCGGGTGCGCCAGGCGGGCGACGGACTTCGCCTCCCGGATGAACCGGTCGACGAAGGTGGCGTCGGCGGCGAGCCCGGGGTGCATCACCTTCAGGGCGAGCACACGGTCGAGGCGGGTGTCCAGGGCCCGGTAGACCGTGGCCATGCCGCCGACCGCGATCCGCGCGTCCACGCGATAGCGGCCGTCGAGCACCTGCCCGACCAGGGGGTCCTGAAGGGTCGTATCCACGCAGGTGAGTGTACGAGCCGTGACTGACAGGGCTGCCGGTTCGGGTGAGATCGGGGCGGGACTGCAGCCGAGCTGTGACGGACCTCGCATCCGCGGCCGGATCTCGTCGAACGCGCGTTCAGAACGCCGGGCGCTCCGGATCCAGGTGGGCACGCCCCTTGTGCGGCGAGGACGCCTCGGCGAAATGCCGGCGCGGAATCCGTCCCGCCCGGTAGGCCAGCCGTCCCGCCTCCACGGCGTGCCTCATCGCCTCCGCCATCAGCTGCGGCTGCTGCGCCCGGGTGACCGCCGAGGCGAGCATCACACCCGCGCACCCCAGCTCCATCGCGAGCGCCGCGTCCGACGCCGTGCCGGCGCCCGCGTCCAGGATCACCGGCACGCGCGCGTGCTCGGTGATCAGCTGGAAGTTGTGCGGATTGCGGATGCCGAGCCCGGACCCGATGGGTGAGCCCAGCGGCATGATCGCCGCGCAGCCCACGTCCTCCAGCTTCCGGGCCAGCACCGGGTCGTCGTTCGTGTACGGCAGCACCGTGAAACCGTCGTCGACCAGGGTCTCGGCGGCGTCCAGCAGCTCGATCGGGTCGGGCAGCAGGGTGCGCTCGTCGGCGATGACCTCCAGCTTGACCAGATCGGTGCCCAGCGCCTCCCGCGCGAGACGGGCGGTGAGGACGGCCTCGCCGGCGGTGAAGCAGCCGGCCGTGTTCGGCAGCACCCGGATGCCGAGCCGGTCGAGGACGGACAGCACGGAACCGTGCACCGACGGGTCCACCCGGCGCATGGCGACCGTGGTCAGCTCGGTGCCGGACTCGACGAGCGCCCGCTCCAGCACCTCCAGGCTGGGGGCGCCGCCGGTGCCCATGATCAGGCGGGACGTGAAGGACGTACCGCCGAGGACGAAGGGGTCGTCGGCCATGGGTCAGCCTCCTTGGACGGCGGTCAGGACCTCGACGCGGTCCCCCTCGGAGAGGGGTGTCGCGGGCCACTGGGCGCGCGGGACGACGGTCTCGTTCAGGGCGGCGGCCACTCCGGAGGGAGCCGGGGTCAGGGCGCGCACGACGGTGTCGAGGGCCGTGCCGGGGGCGAACTCCCGCGCCTGACCGTTGACGGAGATGTTCATGCCGGCTGCTCCACGCGGGTGAAGCGCCTCGGGGTGAACGGGCGGGCCACCTCCGGGAGGTCACCGGTGGCCAGGGCGTGCGCCAGGGCGTCGCCGGTGACCGGGGTGAGCAGCACGCCGTTGCGGTAGTGGCCGGTGGCCAGCAGCAGGCCGTCCAGCCCGCTCGGGCCGAGCAGGGGCGCGTTGTCGGGGGAGCCCGGGCGCAGCCCGGCCCGGGTCTCCGTCAGGGGCAGCTCGGTGATGCCAGGGACCAGCTCGTGCGCGTCGCGCAGCAGCTCGTACACCCCGCCCGCGGTGACCGTGGTGTCCCAGCCCAGCTCCTCGCTGGTCGCGCCGATCACCAGCTCGCCGTTCTCGCGCGGCACCAGGTAGACATGGCTGCCCCGGACCACCGCGCGCACGGTACGGCTCAGGAAGGGCGCGTGGCGCTTCGGCACGGTCAGCCGCAGCACCTGCCCCTTCACGGGCCGTACGGGCGGCAGGACGTCGTCCGGGACGCCCGGCAGCCGCCCGCTGAGGCTCCCCGCGGCCAGTACCACCTGGCCCGCGCCCAGCTCGGTGCCGTCGGCCGTGGTGACACCCGCGGCCCGGTCCCGTACGACCTCGAAACGCTCGGCCCACACCCGGTGGAAGACGACCCCCGCCCGTTCGCACGCGGCCACGAGCGCGCCCGCCAGGCGCCGCGGGTCGATCTGGTGGTCGCCGTCGGCCCTGAGCCCCCCGCGCACGCCCGGCGCGAGCATCGGCTCCAGGCGCCGGCAGTCGCGCCCGGACAACCACTCGGACTCCAGCCCCGACTGCCGCTGCAGCGCGTGCAGTTCGCGCAGATGGGCGCGGTCGTCGGCGTCCAGGGCGACGGCGAGGGTGCCGCACCGCCGGTAGCCGAGGTCGTGGCCGGTGGCGTCGGTGAGCTCGGCCGCGAAGTCGGGGTAGCGACGGGCCGAGGCGAGGTTCAGACCGAGCAGGGTCTGCTCGCCGTAGTGCAGCTCCGTGACGGCGGCGAGCATCCCGGCGGCCACCCGGGCGGCCCCGCCGCCCGGCTCCGGGTCCACGACGGCGGTGGCGAACCCGCGCTGCGCGGCCCGCCACGCCGTGACCAGGCCGATGATCCCGCCCCCGACGACGAGGACGTCTGACGTACGTGACGACATGGGCGTCCAGCCCCTCCCTTCGCCGGCATGACCCGGATCAGGTTCGTACGGTCGGAGGCCGCCAGCCTCCCTCTCAGCCCGGTGCGTCCGGGCTCCCGCGAGTGCTTGTACGTCGGCCACCCTAGCCCGAGCCCCGACGCTCGGTAAGGGAGCCTCCGGCCGCCTCGTCGCTCACCGGCGGTGTGCAACAGCTCACGGAGCACGACCCCTGACTGACAATTTGTCAGTTGTCTATGGTGATCAGGTGAGCGAGCAGACGACGCAGTCTCAGCGGCGGGTGGTCGTGGTCGGCGCGGGCATGGCCGGCGTACAGACCGCGGTGGCCCTGCGCGAACAGGGCTTCCAGGGCACCGTCACCCTGATCGGCGCCGAGCCCCACCAGCCGTACGACCGGCCACCGCTGTCCAAGGCCGTCCTGCTCGGCAAGTCGGAGGGCTCCGCCTTCGACGTCGACTTCGAGGCGCTCGGCATCGAACTGCGGCTGGGGCGCGAGGTGCTGGGCGTGCGCCCCGGCGAGCACGAACTGGACACCGAGGCCGGACCGGTCCCGTACGAGGTCCTGGTCCTCGCCACCGGCGCCGAACCCATCATGCTGCCCGGCGCCGAGGGGGTGCCCGGCGTCCATCTGCTGCGCACCCTGGACGACGCCGAGCGGCTGCGGCCCGTGCTCGCCCGGCAGCACGACATCGTGGTCGTCGGCGCGGGCTGGATCGGCGCCGAGTTCGCCACCGCCGCGCGCGAGGCGGGCTGCGCGGTGACCGTGGTGGAGGCCGCCGACCGGCCGCTTGCGGGCGCCCTGCCCGCCGAGGTGGCCGCGCCCATGGCCGCCTGGTACGACGACGCGGGCGCCGTGCTGCGCACCCGCGCGCGCGTGGAGCGCGTCGAACCCGGCGCGGTCGTCCTCGACGACGGCACGCGCGTGCCCGCGGGCGCCGTGGTGGTCGGCATCGGCGCCCGCCCCGCGACCGCCTGGCTGGCCGGTTCCGGCATCGCCCTCGGGGCCCACCGCGAGGTCGTGGCCGACGACCGTCTGCGCACCTCGGCACCGGACGTCTACGCGGTCGGCGACTGCGCCTCCTTCCCCTCGGGCCGGTACGGCGAGCGGCTGCTGGTCCACCACTGGGACAACGCCCTCCAGGGCCCGCGCACGGTCGCGGCGAACATCATCGGCGAGGCCACGGGGGAGCTCCCGGTGGTCTACGACCCCGTCCCGTACTTCTGGTCCGAGCAGTTCGGCCGCTTCGTCCAGTACGCCGGCCACCACGCGTCCGCCGACCGGACCGTCTGGCGCGGTGAGCCGTCCGGACCCGCCTGGTCGGTCTGCTGGCTGCGCGAGAACCGCCTGGTCGCTCTGCTGGCGGTGGGCCGGCCGCGCGACCTGGCCCAGGGACGGCGGCTGATCGAGGCCGGCACCGCGATGGACGCGGAACTGCTGGCGGACCCGGCGAGGCCTCTGAAATCGGTCACGGCGTGACACTTCCCCCCTGGTCGGACGGTCCCGACTTCCGACTGTCAGTGCCGGATGGCAGGCTTGTCCCGTGACCGAGATTGACGCAAAGATCGATGCTCTCGTCCCCGCCTGGCTCACCGTGCCCGACATCGCCGAGCTGCTCGGCATCGACGTGGTGCGTGTGCGGCAGCTGATCAAGGAGGGTCAGCTCATCGCCGTACGCCGTGGTGAGAACCGCGCGCTGCACGTCCCCGCCGCCTTCATCGACGGGGCCGAGCAGAAGGTCGTCAAGGGCCTGACCGGCACCCTGACGCTCCTGCGGGACGACGGCTTCACCGACGAAGAGATGCTGGAATGGCTCTTCACCCCCGACGAGAGCCTGCCCGGCACCCCCGCCCAGGCCCTCAGCGAGAATCGCGGCACGGAGGTGAAGCGCCGGGCCCAGGCGCTCGCCGTCTGATCGCAGCGGCCTGATCCGAACACCGTCCGGAGTACGGGCCGTGGCCGGCGCCGCCACGGCCGCGGTCGACCGCGGCCCGCCGAGCCACGCCCGTGGTTCACCACGGCCCGGTCGCGGCCGACCGCACCGGTCCGCGGCCCGTACACCACCGACACCGGGGGACACCCGTATGCCCGCCACCACCGACGCCCGCGCGCGGCTCGCCGACGCCCGGCTCTATCTCTGCACGGACGCCCGCAGGAGCCGGGGCGACCTGCCGGAGTTCCTGGACGCCGTCCTGGCGGGCGGTGTCGACATCGTGCAGCTGCGCGACAAGGGCATGGAGGCGGCCGAGGAGCTGGAGCACCTGAAGGTCCTCGCCGACGCCTGCGCCCGCCACGGCAGGCTGCTCGCCGTCAACGACCGCGCGGACGTCGCCCACGCGGCCGGCGCCGACGTACTCCACCTGGGCCAGGGCGACCTGCCGGTCCCCGCGGCCCGCGCGATCCTCGGCGACGACGTCCTGATAGGCCGCTCCACCCATGCGGAGGCGGAGGCCGCCGAGGCCGCCGCCCAGCAGGGCGTGGACTACTTCTGCACCGGTCCCTGCTGGCCCACCCCCACCAAGCCCGGCCGTCACGCACCTGGTCTCGACCTGGTCCGCTTCACCGCCGCCCTGGGCACCGGCCGCCCCTGGTTCGCCATCGGCGGCATCGACCTCGGCAACCTCGACGAGGTGCTGGAGGCCGGCGCCCGCCGCGTCGTGGTCGTCCGCGCGATCACCGAGGCGGCCGACCCGGGCGGGGCGGCCGCGGAGTTCGCGAAGCGGCTGCGGGGCGCATAGCGGCCCCGCGAGCGCATAACGGGCACGGTTGTCCGATGGGTGGACAACAGCTCGACAAATCGGGCAAATTTCCAGAGTCCGGTTGGGGGACCGCCAGCCCCTGACTAACCTGCGGGTATGGCCCTAGGAACCGCATCCACCAGGACTGATCGCGCACGCACCGTGCGCGACATGCTCACCACGGGCAAGACGACGTACTCCTTCGAGTTCTCGGCACCGAAAACCCCCAAGGGCGAGCGGAACCTGTGGAGCGCCCTGCGCAGGGTCGAGGCGGTCGCCCCCGACTTCGTCTCCGTGACCTACGGCGCCGGCGGCTCCACCCGCGCGGGCACGGTCAAGGAGACCCAGCAGATCGTCGCGGACACCACGCTGACGCCGGTCGCCCACCTCACGGCGGTCAACCACTCCATCGCCGAACTCCGCAACATCATCGGCCAGTACGCGGACGCCGGTATCCGCAACATCCTCGCCGTGCGCGGCGACCCGCCCGGCGACCCCATGGGCGAGTGGGTGGCCCACCCCAAGGGACTGACCTATGCCGCCGAGCTCGTGCGGCTCATCAAGGAGTCGGGGGACTTCTGCGTCGGCGTCGCGGCCTTCCCGGAGATGCACCCGCGCTCCGACGAATGGGACGCGGACGTCGCCCACTTCGTCGACAAGTGCCGGGCCGGCGCCGACTACGCCATCACCCAGATGTTCTTCCAGCCGGAGTCGTACCTGCGCCTGCGCGACCGGGTGGCCGCCGCCGCGTGCGAGACCCCGGTCATCCCCGAGGTGATGCCGGTCACCAGTGTGCGGATGCTGGAGCGGTTGCCGCAGCTCAGCAACGCGCGGATCCCGTCCGTCCTGAAAGAGCGGATCCTCACAGCAAAAGACGATCCGGCCGCTGTACGCTCCATTGGCATCGAATTCGCCACGGAGTTCTGCGCACGGCTGCTGGCCGAGGGAGTGCCCGGACTGCACTTCATCACGCTCAACAACTCCACGGCTACGCTGGAAATCTACGAGAACCTGGGCCTGCACCACCCGCCGCAGGCCTAGACCGGCCGCACGGATATACGACACACTGCGTAGCGGCGACTGGGAGAGGGGCGTACATGGGCTGGACGGTCCTCTACATCGCGTTCGGCATCGTCGCGCTGTGGCTGCTCGGCGAGGTGCTGTTGCAGTACAAGGCGCGACTGCGCTGGCGGCTGCTGGCCTTCGTCGGCTTCCTCGGCGTGGTGCTGGGCGTCCTCATTCCCTCGGTGATCGTCATCGGCCTGGGCGCGGCGGCGTTCGCCGTCGGGCAGACGTACGTCACCCTGTCGTTCCGCCGCGGCTTCTCGGCGGGCTGGGCGGTCAAGCGCCCCGAGGGCGAGGGCATCGGCGGCCTGGGTCTGGGCGTCGGCGGCAAGAGCCGCCGCGGCAGGGCGGAGCACCAGGACCCGAGCCTGGAGGTCTCCGACCTGGAGACCGCGGGCCCGGACGCCGACTACGGCGACGAGCGGCCCTTCGGCCAGGACAGGGTGTCCTACGGCGCGGACGACGACTACGACCGCGACGACGTCTTCACCCCCTCCCGTCCGGGCCAGGCCACGGCGGCCGAGACCACCTCGGTCTACGAGCCGCAGCCCATGCCCGACGACACCGGCTCCTACGGCATATACAGCGACACCTCGTACAACGCCGCGGCCGACCCGTCCTACGCGGGCGCGGGCCAGCCCCAGGACCAGTACGCGACGGCCGCCCAGGGCGCCGACCAGACGTACGGCTACGACTACTCCGGCTACAACCAGCAGCAGTACGGCTACGACGCCACCGGCCAGCAGCAGTACGCCGCCTACTCCGACCCGTACATCGGCACCCAGACCTACGGCGGCGGCTACGACGCCTACGGTCAGTACGGCCAGCAGGGTTACGGCCAGGACCAGTACGGCACCGGCACCTACGGCGGCGAGACCCCGGCCGGCGGGGTCTGGGTCCCGCAGCAGCGTACCGACGAGACCTACGGCGGCGAACTCCCGCAGGAGCAGCAGTACCCGTACCAGGACAACGGCCAGGGACAGAACCAGGGCCACGGGTACGACGAGCAGCAGCAGTACCGCTTCTGAGGGCCGGCGGCCTCAGCGCCCGTTTCTCACCGGGAGCCCCTGAACTCCGGCCCTTCCACGATCAGTCCGGTCACCAGCGCGCCCGACATGCCGGCGTGCGGGAGACCGCCGCCGGGGTGCGACCAGCCGCCGGCGGTGAAGAGGCCGGGGAGCGCGGTGCGGTTGGACGGGTGCAGGGTGCCCTCCGGGCCGGCCAGCGAAGGCGAGGGGACGGCACCGCCGAGGGCGCCGGTCTCCAGCTCCGTGTGCAGGGGAGTGCGCACCTCCCGCCACAGCGTCCGCTCGCGCAGCCCGGGCACCGCACGCTCGGCCGCGGTCACCATCCGGTCCGCGAAGGCGTCGGCGGCGCCGGGAGCGGCCCAGTCGTGATCCGTCCCGGAGGCCACCGTCGCCGTCAGCACCATGGACTCGTGCTCGGCGTCGGGGCGCAGGGCCGGGTCGTCCGGGCGGTCGACGCGGACCGTGGGCCGGTCGGGGGTGTGCCCGTGCCGGAACAGGTCGAGTTCACCCTCGGCGTCGTCGGAGTGCACCACCGTGCGGTGCACCGCCCCCGCCTCCCGGGCGCCGCGCAGCGCGAGGCACACCACGACCCGGCCCGGGTGCCGGTCCTCGACGTCGGGCGCGAGGTCCTTCGGCCCGTACAACTCCCGTCCGGGCACGAGCCCGCGCAGCCGCCAGGGGCCCGCGCCGACGACCGTGTCGGCCTCCTGGGAGGTGCCCCCAGCCAGTTCCAGCCCCGCCGCGCGCCCGTCCTTCTCCAGGACCCCGGTGACCTCCGCCCCGAAGACGAACTCCACCCTCCGCGCCAGGCACCGCTCGTACACCGCCCGCGCCAGCTCCCGGATCCCGCCCCGCACATACCAGGTGCCGAAGGCGTGCTCCATGTACGCCAGCACCGCCGCGCTCGCCGGAGCGACGCCGGGGTCCACGCCGTGCGCGAGGGCGTACCCGTCCAGCAGGGCCGCCAGCCTGGGGTCGCGCAGCTCCCAGGCACCGATCTCGTGCAGCGTCACCGCTCTCCGTGTGCGCAGCAGCCGCTTCATCGGCACCGCGGGGTACGGGTCCCGATCCGCCAGCTCCGACCAGTTCGGCCACAGGGGCTCCTCCAGCAGGGGGCGGCGGGTGCGGTCCCAGGCCTCGCGGGCCCGGACCAGGAAGTCGCCCCAGCGCTCGCCCGCGCCTGCCCCCAGCGCCTCCTCCAGGGCGGCGACGACGCCCGCGCGCGAGGCGTTCGGCAGCGCCACCTCGGTGCCGTCCGCGAGGACATGCCGTGAGGACGGGTCGACCTGGACCAGCTCGACGCACTCCTCCAGGGGCTGCTTGCCGGTCTTGAGGAACAGATCGCGCCAGACCGCGGGCAGGGTCAGCAGCCCGGGACCGGTGTCGAAGCCGAACCCGTCCCGCTCGAACCGGCGCACGGCACCGCCGTAGGTCTCCGTACGCTCGTACACCGTCACCCGGTGGCCCGCGACGGCCAGCCGGGCGGCAGCCGCCATGGCGCCCATCCCGGCGCCGATCACCGCAATCCGTCCCATGCCCGCGACCTTATCGACCGCCACTGACAGTCACGTCAGGGGAGGCCCGCGGGCGGCTGTCCGATCCGTGTGGCGAGCCGGCGTTCCGCACGCCGTTCGGCCCTGCGCCGCAGGAACCGTCTGATCCGGGAGACCAGGAAGACCAGCACCACCAGCCCGGTCACCAGCAGCGCGCCCGCGATCGCGGCGGCCGCACCGGGGTGGAACATCGCGAACGTCACGATCCCACCGACGCCCAGGTCCTCGGCGAAGTTGATGATCACATTGCTGAACGGTTCCGGGGAGGTGTTCACCGCCATCCGCGTCCCGGCCTTGACGGCATGGCTGGCCAGCGCCGTCGAACCGCCGACCAGCCCCGCGACCACGTCGTTGAGCGAGCCGCTGTGACCGGCGAGCAGCGCGCCGACCCAGGCGCCCGCGACCGGCCGGACCACCGTGTGCACCGAGTCCCACACGGAGTCCACGTACGGGATCTTGTCCGCGACCGCCTCGCACAGGTACAGGACGCCCGCGACGACGAGGACCTCGGGGCGCTGCAGCGCGGACGGGACGTCGTCGCTCACCCCGGTCGCGCCGAAGACACCGAGGAGCAGCACCACCGCGTACGCGTTGACGCCGCTGGCCCAGCCACTGGTGCTGTGCCTTCTGGGGGACAAACCCCCAGACCCCCGGCAAGAGGGAGTACCGACACGGAGGCGATGGTAACCACCCGGCAACGGAGCGGTCTGGGGGTGAGTGCCCAGAGCTGAGTATCCGTACCTAGGGAGTGAGTTGAGTACGCGCGCGGATGGGGGGCGACCTGCGCGAACGGGAGAGTGGTCACACGGAAAGGGGCACGGCTCCGGCACCGGCGACACGGGGCGCCGGAACGGAGCCGCCCGCGATCCGCTCCTTCCGCCGGCCGCGGTCGGCGGGAGCGAGGCACGGGGGAACCCGGGGGAACGACCGAGAACGGGGGTCCCGACGGGGGGACACGGGGGAAGCAACAACGGGGGAGCACGAGAAGGCGCCGGTTCGAGGTGGCCCGCGGGGGACGCGGCCACGACGGACCGGCGCTTTCGTGTGCGCTCAGCGGTCGCCGCTCACCCGCCCCTGGAGCAGCCGGGACAGGGCCGCGTGGACGTCGTCCAGGGAGCGCTCGGGCTGGAAGGACTGCCAGTCCAGGGCGGCCACCAGGACCATGCCGACCAGTGCGGAGGCGGTCAGCGGGACATCGATCTCGTCGCTGAACTCGCCGTTGTCCACGCCCTCCCGCAGTACGCCCTCGACGACCGCGACGGCCTGCTGCCTGACCACCATCAGCGTGGACTGCCAGGCCCGGTTGGTGCGCCACAGCTCGGCCACGTAGAGCTGGGTGAAGGCCGGATAGCGGTCGATGAAGACGAGGCCGGCCCGGATCATCGCGTCCAGGGCGTCGACCTTGCCGCCGCCGTCCCGCTCCGTCTGCTCGGCCGCCTCCCTCAAGGAGGCGGTGAGGAGCCCCACACCGTGCCGCAGCAGCTCCTCGAAGAGGACGGACTTGCTCGCGAAGTTGTAGTAGACCGTGCCCTTGGCGACTCCGGCCCGCTCGGCGATCTCGTCCACCGTGGTGGCGGAGAAGCCCTGCTCGGCGATGAGCGTGACGGCGGCCTCGTAGAGCTTCTGCCGGGTGGCCTCGCGGCGGGTGCCGCCGCCCGGCGTGGTGCTGCTGCTTTCCATGGTCCTGATTCTCACAGGAGCC
This sequence comes from Streptomyces sp. NPDC005648, assembly GCF_040605395.1. Classification (NCBI taxonomy): domain Bacteria; kingdom Bacillati; phylum Actinomycetota; class Actinomycetes; order Kitasatosporales; family Streptomycetaceae; genus Streptomyces; species Streptomyces sp. NPDC005648. The sequence continues at coordinate 56,230 of NZ_JBEXCS010000011.1, forward strand.
GTCCCTTCGGAAGTCACCCTCGCGCTCACAGGCTCAGCTCCGGGTGGAGCCGGTCCAGCGTCCACACCTGGCGTCGGCGGGCCGCCACCGCGGTCAGCGCCAGGGCGCCCGCGGTGAAGGCGACGAGCACCACGCACGCGTGCCACACCGGGCCGAGCCCGCCGCCCGTGATGAGCCTTCTGAGGGCCTCCACGATGTAGCTCATCGGCAGGAAGGGATGGATCGCGTTGAAGAACTCCGGGCTGGTCTGCACGGGGTAGGTGCCGCCCGCGGACGTCAACTGGAGCATCAGGAGGGCGAGTACGAGGATGCGGCCCGCCGCTCCGAAGCGCGCGTTGAGCCATTGGACGATGGCCGCGAAGCACGCCGCCACCAGGAACAGGAAGCCGATCGTGCCCGCCGCCCGGGTCATCTGGAGACCGATCGCCCAGTGCAGCACCGACATCAGGGCCACCGTCTGCAGGACGCCGACGGCCACCACCGGCAGCCAGCCCGCGAGCGCGATCCGCCAGGCCGGGGCGCTCGTGGCGAGCGCGCGCCGGTTCATCGGCGTGATCAGCATGTACGCCACCATCGCGCCCACCCACAGGGACAGCGGGATGAAGTACGGGGCGAAGCCGGTGCCGTAGTTGGGCGCCTTGTGCAGGTCCCTGGAGACCAGCTGGACCGGGTCGGCCATCACCTGGGTGCGCCGGTCGCGGTCCTGCTTGTCGTAGTCGGGGATCTTGCCCGCTCCGTCGTGCAGCCCGCCCGCCAGCTTCCCGGAGCCGTCGGCGAGCTTGTACATGCCGCCGTTCAGGGTCTCCGCTCCGGTCGTCAGCTTGCCGACGCCCGTGTTCAGGGCCGACGCGCCGCCACTGGCCGTGTCGAGGCCCGAGTGGAGCTTCACGGCTCCCGCGGCGACCTTCCCGGCACCGTCGTTCAACTTGTTGATCTTGGCGACGGCGTCGGCGAGGTCCTCGGAGAGGTGCGGCGCGTGGTCGGCGAGCGCCTGGGCCTGCGTCTGGAGGGTCGCGAGACTGGCGTCGAGCTTCTTCAGATCGCCGTGCTGGTCGGCGATCAGCCTGTTGAGGTCGTCGGCGATCGTCGCCACGTCGGCCGCGGCGGTCCTGGCCTTCTTCAGGTCGGCGCAGGCCGCGTCCGGCAGCGGCGCGTTCTCGCAGCGCGCCCGGTAGATCGCGTTCAGGGCGTCGGAGGCGGCGTGCGCGCCCTTGGCGGCGGCCGGCGCGGTCTTCACCAGGGTGTCGAGGTTGCCGCGGATGCCCTTGGCGGAGTCGGCGACCAGCCGGGCGGTGTCCCCGATGGTCTTCTCGTTGTCCTTGAGGAAGGGGCCGGCCTTCTTGTCGAGCGCGTTGACCTTGTCCGCGAGCGCCCGGGTGCCGTCGGCGACCTGCTGGGAACCGTCCGCGAGGTCGCCGGCGCCCTTGTCGAGCCTCGCCACCCCCTTGGCCAGTCTGCCGCTGCCGCTCCGGGCCTGCTTCAGCCCGTCGGCGAGGTCCGCGGAGCCCTTCTTCGCCTTGCCGATGCCGCCCTTGAGCTGGTCGGCGCCGTTCGCGGCCCGCACGGTCGCCCCGTGGATGTCGGAGAAGGAGATGAAGATCCTGTCCAGGAAGGACCGCGAGGCCTTGGTGGACGCGGCCGTGCGGACCTCGTTGAAGACCGTCCGCGAGATCTGGCCGACGATGTAGTTGTTCGCGTCGTTCGTACGCACCTGGAGCGCGCCGGTCTCGGGGGAGTCGCCGGAGCTGGAGGCGATCTTCTCGCTGAAGTCGGCCGGCATGGTGAGCGACAGGTAGTACGTGCCGTCCTCCACGCCCGCGCGTGCCTGTGCGGCACTCACCTCGTGCCAGTCGAAGGTGTCGCTCCTGCGCAGCGCCTCGGTGAGGTCGTCGCCCGCCGAGAGCCGCTGCCCGCCGACGTGCGCCCCCTTGTCGTCGTTGACGAGCGCCACCGGGATCCGGTCGAGCCGACCGTAGGGGTCCCAGAACGACCACAGGTACAGCGCGCCGTACAGCAGCGGAAGCACCAGCAGCGCCACGAGCGCCGCGCGGGGCAGCTTCCCCCTGCCGAAGCGCCTGAGTTCAAGGGCGGCCAGTCTCGGCGATCGCATCGGCCTTCTCCTTTCCGGCAGTCGGTGAGGTCGCCACGACGACGGTGTCGTCCGGAGCCTCGCTGCACACCGCGACGACCGTTGTGCCGCCCTCGGCGACCGACCTCAACAGCGCCCAGGCCTGGGTCCGTTCGGCGTCCGAGAGCTTGAGGTCGGCGTCGTCGACACCGAGCAGCCGCGGCCGGCCGATGAGCGCCAGGGCGATCGACAGCCGCAGCGCCTCCAGCCGCTCCAGATCGCGTACGGCCGTCCGGGAGCCCTTGGGCAGGGACGCGAGGTCCAGCCCGGCGGCGGCGAGCGCGGAGTCGATCCGCAGCTTCGCCTCGGCCGCGCGCTCGGCACGCGGGCGCAGCAGGCCGCGCAGCGAGTCCCCGAACCGCCGCTGCAGCAGCGCCCGTTCGCGCAGGTGCTCCCCGACGGTCAGCGCGGGGTCGAGGTCGGTGACCCCGGCGACGTTGGCGACCGCGCTGACGCGCCGTACGGCCGCCGGCTGCTTCGGCAGCCGGGCCGGGCCGATGCTCGCCGTCCCCTCGGTCGCCCTCATCCGGCCGGTGAGCGCGAGCAGCAGACAGGTGCGCCCGGATCCGGACGGCCCCTCGACCGCGATCAGCGTGCCGGGTGCCGCCTCGACGGAGACGTCCCGGAACGCCCAACCGCGAGGGCCCTGAAGGCCGAGGCCCTCGGCTGTGACGCCCACTGCGTCCACAGTTCCCCCTGAGATGAACGGAGTTGATTTGAACTGACTGGTCAGTGCAAAAACTAACGCGAACTTTCGATCGAAGCAAAAGTCCAGGTCAGAACGGATTGTCAGTGGCATACCGCACGATGGGCACATACGGCGTCCCGTATCGGGGCATGCCGTCACGCAGACGACAGGAGGTTCGTCATGGCCAGCTATCACACGGCAGCCGCCCGCCGGCGCCGCGCCACCGGCCCTGCCCCCTCACTGACCGGACCGGCGAGCGACGTCCACCCGGTGCTGCGCCGGGCCGCCGCCCCGCCCGCCGCCCTCGACCTGCTCGCCCAGGCCCGCGCCGGACTGGACGAGGCGGCCGTCCTGGAGACGCCCAACGAGCGCTACGCCACGGCCCATCTCGCCGCCCTGCGCACCGCGGCCGCCGTCCTCGCCGCGCGAGGCCGCCCGGAGACCTCCGAGCGACGCCGGGCCAGGATCCGAAGCGCCTGGGAAGTGCTCCCCGAGATCGCGCCCGAACTCACCGAGTGGAGCGCGCTGTTCGCCTCCGGAGCCCGGCGCCGCGCCCGGGCCGAGGCCGGCATCCAGGGCGCGGCGACCCGCCGGGACGCCGACGACCTCATACGTGACGTCGCGATGTTCCTCCGCCTCGTCGAGCGCATGCTGGTCCTCCAGCCGGTTCTGCCCCAGCCCCGCCAGGACACGGACCACCCGGAAGCGGGCCCGGCCCCGGACCGCGACTTACCGGACACGGGATGAGCGACCCGCCGCCGCAGGGGTCCCGGCGCCCGGGCGTTCCGGGAGCGCGGCCGTTCCGGGGGTGCGAGGTCGGTCGGGCGGCCGGACGAGTCGTCCGCCGTGCGAGACGTTTCGCGGGGCGGGCCCCGTGATGAGCTGCCGGAGCTGCGCAGGCAATAGGGTGGAGGGCGCCTGAAGCCTTCCCTCCGTGTTCCGGCCAGGGAGGCAGACCGTTCGCTCCGCCGTGCAACAGGCGGTGCCGCGCCGAGGAGTCAACTGCCGTGTCGGACCCCACGCGCCCCCGCGCCTCCCTCCGTACCGCCGTGGTCTGGGAGGTCCTCCAGGACGCCCTCGACCGCCGGGTCAAGGCCGCGGGCCGGCAGGTGCTGGACGTCCTCGACACCGGAGGCGGCAGCGGCAACTTCGCGGTGCCCCTGGCCCGCCTCGGCCACCAGGTCACCGTGGTCGATCCCAGCCCCAACGCGCTGTTCGCACTGGAGCGCCGTGCCGCGGAGGCCGGCGTCGCCGACCGTGTCCGGGGTGTCCAGGGCGACGCCCACGGCCTCTTCGACGTGGTCGAGCGCGGCGGCTACGACGTCGTGCTGTGCCACGGCGTCCTGGAGTACGTCGACGACCCGGCGGAGGGGCTGCGCAACGCGGTCGCCGCGCTGAGGTCCGAGGGCGTCCTCAGCCTGCTCGCCGCGGGCCTCGGCGGAGCCGTGCTCGCACGGGCCCTCGCCGGGCACTTCAAGGAGGCCCGGCAGGCCCTCGGCGACCCGGACGGCCGCTGGGGCGACGGCGACCCCGTGCCGCGCCGCTTCACCGCCGACCAGCTCACCGCGCTGGTCGAGGGCGCGGGCCTGAAGGCCGCCGCCGTGCACGGCGTCCGCGTCTTCGCCGACCTCGTCCCCGGAGTCCTGGTGGACACCGAGCCCGGCGCCCTGGAGGCGCTGCTCAAGCTGGAGGAGGCGGCGGCCGAACTCCCCGCCTTCCACTCCGTCGCCACCCAGCTCCATGTGCTCGGTGAGACACAGGGGGCCGCGGAGGCCTGAGCCTCCTGTCGGGGCGAGCCGCTGATCAGCGCGTTGGCGGCGCATGGAGTACGCCACAGGCCCCCCGTTCGGGGCCCGGGAGCCGTATGATCGAGGGAGATCACCCGGCATGACGGGCCGGTCGCTGGGGAATGGAAGATTCAGCGAACCGGGACGGCCATGGCGGAATCCGGTTGGCCAATTGGCGCAGAGGGGCGGGTTTCACGGGGGCGATTCCCTGCCTATCCTGAAGGGACCCCCGGGTCGCCCCGGCGACTGCACGATGAGGAGGACTCCGTGCCGCTCTCGGAGCACGAGCAGCGCATGCTCGAGCAGATGGAGCGAGCGCTGTACGCCGAAGATCCCAAGTTCGCGTCGGCGCTCGAGGGAAGCGGGCTGCGTACGTACACCCGGCGGCGGGTCTACCAGGCGGTCGCGGGCTTCCTCGTGGGTATCGCGCTCCTCATGGCTGGAATGGTGGCCAAGCAGGTCTGGCTCAGCGTGGTGGGCTTCCTCGTCATGCTGGGTTGTGCGGTGCTCGCCGTGACCGGTTGGCGCAAGGCCCCCAAGCCGGGTGAACAGCCCGCCGCGGGCGCCCCGCACGCGCGCCGGCAGGCTCGGCAGAAGCGCTCCATGATGGACCGCATCGAGCAGCGCTGGCAGCGCCGCAGGGACGAGCAGGGCCACTAGAACAGGGCTCAGCGCTCCCCATGACGGATCGAGGGGGTGACCACCCGGTGGGTGGTCACCCCCTCACACATGCCCGAGACCCGGCGTCCGGGCCCTCAGCCGCCCTGCTGGCTCGACGGGCGCGGGCGCCGCACCAGGCTCGTCCAGCGGTCCGCCGTACGGGACTTGAAGGCCGTCCAGCGGTCCATCACGTCCCAGAGGGCACGGACCGCCGAGCGCGGCGCGACGACCGCCCGCACGCGCGTGGTCCAGCTGACGCGGGACCGCAGCGCCGCCCGCAGCCTGCGCACGTCGTCGGGCAGCCCGGGCACCGACTGCGGCTGCGGTGCGAACAGCACCTGCTCCACCGCGCTCGCGACCCGGTGCACCGACTCCGCCGTCGAACCGTCCAGCTGTCCGAGCCGCACGATCCGCGCCGCCGCCTTGCGCGGGGTCAGCGCGTCGTCCGGCGGGATGCCGTAGTCCCAGGCGGTGTCGGTCAGCTCCCGCCACACCGCGAGGACGTGCACGGCGGCCACCTCCGCGGCGTACCGGGCGTCCGCCTCGACGGCCGTGCCGACCACCGTCAGGGAGACGTCGTCCGTGGTCGCCGCGCCGCGTTCGGCACGGCTTCTCGCGGCCGGGACACCCAGGCCGGTGTGCTGGGCCGAGGCCAGCCGCACCGAGCGCCGGCGCACCCGCCACAGCATGGGCAGCAGCGGTACGGCGACCACCAGCAGGCCCAGCAGCGCCCACAGCGCGATCTGGTACCAGGGCGGGCCGCTGTCGCCGGGCTTGGCCGTGCCGACCGAGAGAGCGCCGCTGCACGCCGCGTCCCGCTTGTCGGCCTGCGCGCAACTCGTGCTCGCGGACGGCGCCGTCGACGCGTTCGAGCCGGCCGACTCAGTGGGCCGCGGCACGTCGGGAAGGCTGTTGCCCGGGGTGTCCGTCTGTGTGTACGAGGGCGCCACGCCACGGTTCGGGGTCGGCTCGAAGCGGGTCCAGCCCACGCCCTCGAAGTAGAGCTCGGGCCAGGCGTGGGCGTCCTTCAGGCCCACCGACACCGACTGGTCCGACTGCGGGGCACCCGGGGCGAAGCCCACCGCGACCCGGGCCGGGATGCCCAGGCTGCGGGCCATCGCCGCCATCGCGAAGGAGAAGTGGACGCAGAAGCCCTCCTTCTCCTTCAGGAACTTGGCGATCGCGTCCGGGCCGGTGCCGACCTGGACCTGGGTGCTGTACTGGAAGCCACCGGTCAGCGTGAACCAGTCCTGGAGCTTGACCGCCTGTTCGTAGTGGCTCGTGGCACCCGCGGTGACCTCGCGGGCGGTCTTCGCCACCACGGCGGGCACCGACTTGGGCAGCTTGGTGTACTCGTCCTTGAGCGCCTTGGGCGGCTCCGGCGCGTCGGCCAGCTGCTCCGCCGTCGGCTGCACATCGAGGCTCTTGACCAGATAGGTCTTGCCGCGGGTGGTCTGGCCGTGGTCGCCGACCAGCGTCATCCCCACCGGCTCGTAGCGCCACTTGCCGCCGACCTGGACCCCGCTGGGCGGGTAAGGCATCGGCAGCCAGTCCTGGGCGTACCAGTCGGCGGCCGAGATCCGGGTCTCGATCTCGGCGCGCTTGACGTCCGCGCCGAGGCCGATCGGGGTCGGGAACCGGTCCGGGACACCGGTGACATGCCGCTTGGACGGCTTCCAGGTGCTGCCGTCGAAGTCGTCCAGGGACACGATCCGCAGATACAGGTCCCCGACATCGCTGCTGTTGGTCTTGAGGGACATGACCTGGCGGTCCTCGTCCACGTTCAGACTGTCGCGCAGCGAGACCAGGGGGTTGACCGCGGAGATCGTGCCCCCGTTGCCGTTCCCCGCGCCGATGCCGGTGCCGGCGCCGTCCAGGAGGCCGCCGCTCATCGAGGGCAGCACGGCCGGCACCACCAGGGCGAGGCCCAGCGCGAGCACGCCTATGCGCCGCCCGGTGCGGATCGGCGCCACCGGGCCGGGCTCCCCGCCCGGAGTGCGCGGTGCCCCGCCGAACACCCGCCCCCACTGCGAGAGTCGGTCCCGGCCCTCGGCGAGCAGCAGCATCAGATAGCCGCCCGCCGCGACCAGGAACCACAGCCAGTCGGCGCCGCCGTCGGAGAGCCCCGCGGCGACCGAGTACAGCGCCAGCAGCGGAAGACCCGCCGGGGCGGCGCTGCGGAAGGTCACCGCGAGGGTGTCCACGGCGAGCCCGATGACCATGACCCCGCCGAACAGCATCAGCCGGATGCCGTCGGACTCCAGGGGCGCCGGGATCGCGTACCGCGCTATGTCGTCGCCGCCCTGCTGGAACAGGTCGGCGAAGTGCCTCAGGGCCTCAGGACCCGGGACGATCCCGGCGACGGCCTGCTGCCGGGCGAAGACCAGGGTGAGCATCAGCAGGGTGACCAGCGCCTGCGCCGCCACCGTCAGCGGCCGGGCCAGCGGCACCCGCCGGGTCGCCGCACCCACACCCGTCTGCACGCCCAGCATCACGGCGACCTGGAGGATCCAGGAGGCCGGGGTGACCAGGGGCAGCAGGGCGCAGGACGCCATCAGCGTGGCCGCCCAGGCGCACAGCGCCAGTCGTGCCCGTCCGCTCATGACCCCGCCCCCTCACCGCTCGTCCCGCCGGTCCCGCCGGTGACCGTCAGCCCCGCGCGCTCACGGTCCGCCTGCCGCCACAGCTCGTGCAGCGAGGCGCCGCGCGGCACGCTCAGGACCGTCCAGCCGGCCTCCCGCAGCATCCGCAGCCGCTCCTCACGCCGGTCCAACGGCCCGGGCACATCGGTGGGTTCCCGCACCCACACGTCACTGTCCAGCAGGAAGGCGACCGCGCCCCCGCTGCGCTGGCGCATCTTGGCGACCACCGTGGCCTGCTCCTCGTCGAGGTCGCCGAAGAAGGCCACCAGCAGCCCCTCGTTGCCGCCGCGCAGCACGTCGTAGGCGCGCGACAGACCCGCGCCGTCCGAGTGGTCGATCACCGCGAGGGTGTCCATCATCAGTCCCGCCGAGTCGGCGGTCTCCTGGCTGGCGCCCGCGAACCCCTCGGCGCCCTCACCGGGCACGGAGGTGCCGGTGTCCGTCAGCAGGCGTACGGAGAAGCCCCTCTCCAGCATGTGCATCAGCACCGACGCCGTGCCCGAGACGGCCCACTCGAAGGCGGAGTCGGGTCCCGCGCCCTGGAAGGCGAGGCCCCGGGTGTCCAGCAGCACCGTGCACCGGGCGCGCTGGGGCTGCTCCTCGCGGCGCACCATCAGCTCGCCGTAGCGGGCGGTGGAGCGCCAGTGGACGCGCCGCAGATCGTCGCCGTAGCGGTAGCCGCGCGGGATCACGTCGTCCTCGCCGGCCAGCGCCAGCGAGCGCTGCCGCCCGTCGCCGTACCCCTTCGACTCGCCGTTGAGGCGCACCGGCGGCAGCGCCTCCACGCGCGGGATCACTGTCAGGGTGTCGTACGAGGAGAAGGACCGGGTCAGCTCGCACATCCCGAACGGGTCGGTCAGGCGCAGCTGCAGCGGGCCCAGTGGATAGCGGCCGCGCAGATCGGAGCGGACGCGGTAGGAGACCTCGCGGCGGCCGCCCGGCTCGACCCGGTCGAGGACGAAGCGGGGGCGCGGGCCGAGGACGTAGGGCACCCGGTCCTGGAGCATCAGCAGGCCGGTGGGCAGCCGCGAGACGTTGTCCATCCGTAGATGGACGCGGGCCTCGCTGCCCGCCGGGACGCGCGCCGGGGCCAGCCGGCGGCTGCCGGCCACCCGGTAGCGGGTGCGGTAGAGGAAGCCCGCGCAGACCAGGGGCAGCGCGGCGAGCAGCAGGCCGACCCGCAGCAGGTCGCTCTGGCCGAGGACGTAGGAGCAGATCGCGGCCGCGATGCCGGCGGCCAGGAAGGAGCGGCCCCGGGTGGTCAGGCCCGCCAGGGTGGTGCGGATGCCGCCCTTCTCGCCCCGGTCGGCATCCGCGGGCCCGCTGGGCCCGGAGGTCATCACAGCCTCCGCGGCGGCTGCTGGCCGTACGACGGCGTGCCGGGGCCGAGGGAGCCGAAACCGCCCTGCTGCTGGGGCGCCGCCGGTACGGCGGTGCGCTGCAGGATCTCCTGCACGACCTGCTCGGAGGTGCGGCGGTTGAGCTGGGCCTGGGCGGTGGGCAGCAGACGGTGGGCCAGGACGGCGACGGCGAGCGCCTGCACGTCGTCCGGCAGGGCGTACTCCCTTCCGCTCAGGGCGGCGGAGGCCTTCGCCGCGCGCAGCAGGTGCAGCGTCGCGCGCGGGGAGGCGCCGAGTCTGAGGTCCGGGTGGTTGCGGGTGGCGGAGACCAGGTCCACCGCGTACCGCCGTACCGCGTCGGCGACATGGACGCCCCGCACGGCCTCGATCAGCTTCACGATGTCGTGGGCGTGCGCCACCGGCTGGAGGTCCTCCAGGGGGGAGGCCCCGCCGTGGACGTCGAGCATCTGCAGCTCGGCCTCCACGCTGGGGTAGCCCACCGAGACCCGGGCCATGAAGCGGTCGCGCTGTGCTTCGGGCAGCGGGTAGGTGCCCTCCATCTCGACCGGGTTCTGCGTGGCCACCACCATGAAGGGGCTGGGCAGTTCATAGGTCTGTCCGTCGATGGTGACCTGGCGCTCCTCCATGGACTCCAGGAGCGCCGACTGGGTCTTCGGCGAAGCGCGGTTGATCTCGTCGCCGATCACGATCTGCGCGAAGATCGCGCCCGGTTTGAACTCGAAGTCCCGGCGCTGCTGGTCCCAGATGGACACACCGGTGATGTCCGAGGGCAGCAGGTCGGGCGTGAACTGGATGCGTCGCACCGAACAGTCGATGGACTTGGCCAAGGTCTTGGCCAGCATGGTCTTGCCCACGCCGGGGACGTCCTCGATCAGAAGATGTCCCTCGGCGAGCAGTACGGTCAGCGAAAGCCGTACGACCTCGGGCTTGCCCTCGATCACTCCTTCCACCGAACTGCGGACCCGCTCCACAGTGGCAGTCAGATCTGTAAGGCTCGCTCGATCGTCATAGGTCGTCACCCGGCCCTCCTCGGCCCGTTCTTTCTCCGGGCCGACGCTTGCTGTGCGGACCGGCCCACCCCGAATCACGGACACCACGCGTGAAAAGTTCCGCACGGCGCCTCACCCGCATTCTTGCTGCCGTTACCGATTCGTGTCACTCGACTGTGGACAAGTGGCCGCGATATGTCGGGTTTTACGGTGCTTGGGGTCCAGCATGCGCGGGTTCCGCGGAAAACGAGAGGGGCCGGAGCCGGTCACGGCGGGGAAGGCCGCGGCTACGCAGGGTCGACCTCGCGCAGCAGACCCGTCTTCACGTCGAAGACGAAACCGCGCACATCGTCGGTGTGCAGCAGGAACGGAGAGGTGCGCACCCGCTGCATGGACTGGCGGACGTCCTGGTCGACGTCCCGGAAGGCCTCCACGGCCCAGGCGGGGCGCTGGCCGACCTCCATCTCCAGCTCGGTGCGGAAGTCCTCGGTGATCGCCTCCAGACCGCAGCCGGTGTGGTGGATCAGCACGATGCTCCGGGTGCCGAGCTTGCGCTGGCTGATGGTGAGGGAGCGGATCACGTCGTCGGTGACCACGCCGCCCGCGTTGCGGATGGTATGGCAGTCGCCGAGTTCCAGGCCGAGTGCGGCGTGCAGGTCGAGTCGGGCGTCCATGCAGGCCACGACCGCGACGTGCAGAACGGGGCGGGCGTCCATACCCGGGTCGGTGAAGGCGGCGGCGTACTGTTCGTTCGCGTCGACGAGACGGTCGGTGACGGTGCCGCCGTGTATGGCGCCTTCGGGCTCGGTGGAAACGGATGCAGAAGTCGTCATGGCTATGACGGTACTGGTCACAGGTGACGCGGTCTGCGTGTGAGAGCGGGAAAAGAGCGTCATCACGGTCCTCTTGTGAGGTAACCCACATGGGTTGTGGTAGTGAAGCCGATAGGGGGATTTTCCCCGGTTTGCCGCTTCACACGCACCTTGAGCCGCGACGCGCAGGCCGGTTGATTGACCGCGAGACAGCGTGGACTAAAGTGACGCGAAGCGGGAGGCGAGGCTCTCCCTGCTGGACTGAAACCCCGGAGGCCCGGCGATTTTCCGGGTTCTCCCCACGTGCGCGGCGCGTACGTACGGCTCGGCCTCCTCCCGCTCCCGGCCGGCTGACGCCTCCGGCGCCGGCAGGCCTCCCCTTCCTCGAGCGGGCGGGGACCCGGCGGTGCGTACGCCCGCGCCGGACCTGAGAGGGCCCCTTGAGCCAGAGTCGACACGTCCCGGTGATGCTCCAGCGGTGCCTGGACCTGTTGGCCCCCGCCCTGGAGCGGCCCGGAGCGGTCGTCGTCGACTGCACGCTCGGGCTGGGAGGGCACAGCGAGGCCCTGCTGACCCGGTTCCCGGAGGCCCGGCTGGTCGCCCTCGACCGCGACAAGGAGGCCCTGCGGCTGTCCGGGGAGCGCCTCGCCCCCTTCGGCGAGCGCGCGAGCCTGGTGCACGCGGTCTACGACGAGCTCCCGGACGTGCTCGACCGGCTCGGCATCGCGCGCGTGCAGGGCGTCCTGTTCGACCTCGGTGTCTCCTCCATGCAGCTCGACGAGGCCGACCGCGGCTTCGCCTACGCCCAGGACGCCCCGCTCGACATGCGGATGGACCAGACGACCGGCGTCAGCGCGGCCGAGGTCCTCAACACCTACCCGGCCGGTGAACTCGTCCGGATCCTGCGCGCCTACGGCGAGGAGAAGCAGGCCAAGCGGATCGTCGGCGCGATCGTGCGCGAGCGCGACAAGGAGCCGTTCAGCAACAGCGCGCGGCTCGTCGAGCTGATCCGGGACGCGCTGCCGCAGGCCGCCAAGCGCACCGGCGGCAACCCGGCCAAGCGCACCTTCCAGGCGCTGCGCATCGAGGTCAACGGCGAGCTGTCCGTCCTGGAGCGGGCGATCCCGGCGGCCGTGAAGGCCCTGGCCGTGGGCGGACGGATCGCCGTGCTGTCGTACCACTCGCTGGAGGACCGGCTGGTCAAGCAGGTCTTGGCGGCGGGCGCGGCCAACACGGCGCCTCCCGGGCTGCCGATCGTGCCCGAGCGCTACCAGCCCCGGCTCAAGCTGCTCACGCGCGGTGCCGAACTTCCCACCGAGGAAGAGGTCGCCGAGAACCGGCGGGCGGCACCGGCGCGACTGCGCGGGGCCGAGCGCATCAGGGAGGACGCCGAGTGAGCGGGTTTTTCGAACGGACCGGGGAGTGAGCGGGTTGGGACGACCGGCGGACTCACCGGGCGAACTGGGGGCCGTGTGAGCAGGAAACCCGAACTGAGGGGGCGGGCGGCCCGCCTCGCACGTCTCTTCCCCGGCCCCCAGGGCCGTGGCCAGGCCGCCCGCACCCCGTTCGTCCTCCTCGTCGTCCTCCTGCTCGGCGGCGGCCTGATCGGGCTCCTGGTGCTGAACTCGGCGCTCAGCGAAGGCTCGTTCAAGATGGACGACCTCCAGAAGGACACCAAGAACCTCACCGACGAGGAACAGGCGCTCCAGCGGGACATCGACGCCTACTCCGCCCCGCAGGCCCTCCAGCGCCGCGCCCACGAGCTGGGCATGGTCCCCGGCGGCGACCCCGCCTTCCTGAACCCCGACGGCACCGTGAAGGGCGTTCCCTCGGCCGCCGCCCAGCAGTCCGCCGTACAGGCCCCGCTGGTCCTGCGCCCGCCGGAGACCATCACCCACCCGCCCGTCACCCCGGCCGCGGCCGGCCCCACGTCCACCCCGGCCGGCTCCGGCGCCACCGCCACGAGCCCCACCCCCGCGGCCGTTCCCACACCCACCCCGACCACGACCCCCGGCAGGTGACGGAAGTGTCCGACAGGGAACCGCCGCGCCGACGTGTGCCAGGCCCCGCGCGTCCCGTCCGCCCCGCCGCGGGTCAGCGGCGCCCGGGCAGCGGCGCCCGCCCGGCGGCCCGCCGCCCGGCACCGGCCCGTCCCGCCGCCTCCAAGCCCCTGCGTCTGGGCAGCCCCCGCCCCCGGCTGCGCATGGTCGCGCTCGCGCTCACCCTCGTACTGATCGCCTTCGTGGTACGGCTGCTCCAGGTCCAGGCCGTGGACGCGAGCACCTACACCGCGAGGGCCGACCAGAACCGTTACGTCGGCCAGATCCTGCCCGCGGAGCGCGGCGGCATCACCGACCGCGACGGCGTGGCCCTGGCGACCAGCGTGGACGCCTACGACCTCACGGCCGACCCGACGATGTTCACCCGCAAGCAGCTCAAGATCGACGACGGCCCCGAGCAGGCGGCCGCGCTCCTCGCGCCGATCCTCGGCGTCGACCAGGACTCGCTCGTGCGCAAGCTCCGCCCGAAGAACAAGGCGCTGCGCTATGTGCTGCTGGCCGGCCGCCAGACCCCCCAGGTCTGGTCGCAGATCAAGGACCTGAAGGCCGCGCTGGCCAAGAAGTCGGACACCGCCAATGTCCTTGCCGGCGTCTTCTCCACCCCCAGCAGCAAGCGCGTGTACCCCAACGGCGACCTCGCCGCCGGGATACTGGGCTGGGTCAACGCCGACGGCAAGGGCGGCGGCGGTCTTGAGCAGGAGCTGGACAAGGAGCTCGCCGGCAAGGACGGCAAGATCCGCTACGCCCAGTCCGGCGGGCGGCTGGTGCCCACCGTCGGTTCCACGGAGACCCCCGCGGTACCCGGCAGCGACGTCGAGCTCACCATCGACCGTGACATCCAGTGGGCCGCCCAGAGCGCCATCACCGATCAGGTGAAGAAGTCCGGGGCGGACCGCGGCTACGTGATAGTGCAGGACACCCGGACCGGCCAGATCCTCGCCATGGCCAACTCGCCCGGCTTCGACCCGAACGACCTCTCCAAGGCGAACGGGAACGCCCTGCACAACTGGGCCGTCGAGGACGCCTACGAGCCCGGTTCGACCGCCAAGATCATGTCGATGGCCGCCGTACTGCAGGAGAACGTCGCCACCCCGCTGACGCATGTCGTCGTGCCCAACCGGCTGCACCGCGGCGACCGTCTCTTCAAGGACGACATCGACCACGCGACCTGGAACCTCACGCTCAACGGCGTGCTCGCCAAGTCCAGCAACATCGGCACCATCGAGGCCACCGGCCAGCTCGGCAAAACGCAGGCGCAGGCCAACCGGGTCCTGTACTCCTACCTGCGCAAGTTCGGACTCGGCAGCTACAGCGGACTCGACTTCCCGGGCGAGACCAAGGGCATCCTCGCCCCGCCCGACAAGTGGTCGACCTCGCAGCAGTACACGATTCCTTTCGGCCAGGGCGTGTCCATCAACGCGATGCAGGCGGCCTCCGTCTACTCGACGATCGCCAACGGCGGCGTCCGTGTCGAACCCACGCTCGTGCGCGGCACGAAGGGACCGGACGGACGCTTCACCCCGGCCCCGCAGCCCGAGAGGACAAGGGTCGTCAGCGCCAGGACGGCGAAGACGCTCGCCCAGATGCTGGAGTCGGTCGTGGACGACCAGGAGGGGACGGGCACCAAGGCGCGCATCCCCGGCTACCGGGTCGCGGGCAAGACGGGTACGGCCAACCGCGTGGATCCGGCCACCGGCAAGTACCGCGGATACACGTCGTCGTTCGCCGGATTCGCCCCCGCCGACAACCCGAGGGTCACCGTCTACTGCGCCATCCAGAACGCCACCAAGGGCAGTTACTTCGGCGGCCAGATCTGCGGACCCATCTTCAAGGAGGTGATGGAGTTCGCACTGAAGACCCTGCAGGTCCCGCCCACGGGCGCCAAGCCCGCGAACCTGCCCGTGACCTTCACGCCCTGATCAGCGCAACCAGCCAGGAACGCTCCGTGACCATGATCACTTCAGACTCCGGCGACCCGGGCACGCCCGGCCCCTCGCTTCGCTCCCAGGCGGGTGGGCCCGGTACGCTCACCGCCGTGCCACACGCTGATCAGTCCCAAACCACCCAGAAGGGCGCATCCGTGACATACCCCGGGCCGCCCAGGCCGGTGCGGGTCTCCGCGACACCCCTCGCGGAGCTCGCCGAACAGCTGGGTGTCCCCGCGCCGGACACCTCCGAGGACACCGCGGGGGTCACGGGCATCACCCATGACTCGCGCGCCGTCCGCCCCGGCGATCTGTACGCCGCCCTCCCGGGCGCCCGGCTGCACGGCGCCGACTTCGTCACCCAGGCCGCCGGCCTCGGCGCGGTCGCGGTGCTGACGGACCCGGCAGGCGCCGAGCGTGCGGCGGCCACCGGCCTGCCGGTCCTGGTCACCCAGGACCCGCGCGGGCGGATGGGCGAACTGGCGGCCACCATCTACGGCCACCCGGGCCGCGACCTGCTCCAGATCGGCATCACCGGCACCTCCGGCAAGACCACCACCGCCTACCTCGTCGAGGGCGGTCTGAAGACCAAGAGCAACACCGGTCTCATCGGCACGGTCGAGACGCGCATCGGCGACGAGCGCATCAAGTCCGAGCGCACCACCCCCGAAGCCACCGATCTGCAGGCCCTGTTCGCGGTGATGCGCGAGCGTGGGGTCGAGGCGGTCGCCATGGAGGTCTCCAGCCACGCGCTGGTCCTCGGCCGGGTCGACGGCTGTGTCTTCGACATCGGCGTCTTCACCAACCTCAGCCCGGAACACATGGAGTTCCACTCCGACATGGAGGACTACTTCCGGGCCAAGGCGCGGCTGTTCACGCCGGAACGCAGCAGGCTCGGCATCGTGAACCTCGACGACGAGTACGGCCGCAGGCTGGTCCAGGAGGCGGGCGTACCGATCGTCACCTTCTCCGCCGAGGGCCACCCGGACGCCGACTGGCGCGCCCAGGACGTGCGGATCGGCCCGATGGACTCGACGTTCCTCGTGACCGGCCCCGAGGGCGAGCGGATCGAGGCCAGGGCGCCGCTGCCGGGCGGCTTCAACGTGGCCAACACCCTCGCCGCGATCGTCGCCCTGGCCGCCGCGGGCCTCGACCCGCAGGCCGCCGCCGACGGCATCGCGGCCGTCCCGGGCGTGCCGGGCCGCCTGGAGCGCGTGGACGCCGGGCAGCCGTATCTCGCGGTGGTGGACTACGCCCACAAGACCGACGCCGTCGAATCGGTCCTGCGCGCCCTGCGCAAGGTCACCGAGGGCAGGCTGCACGTCGTGCTCGGCTGCGGCGGCGACCGGGACCGGACCAAGCGGGCGCCGATGGGCGCCGCCGCGGCCCGCCTCGCCGACACCGCCGTACTGACCTCGGACAACCCCCGCTCCGAGGACCCCCTCGCGATCCTTGCAACCATGCTCGAGGGCGCCGCGTCCGTACCAGCACACGAACGCGGCGAGGTCCAGGTCTTCGAGGACCGGGCCGCCGCGATCGCCGCAGCCGTCGCCCGAGCGCGGCCCAAGGACACCGTGCTGGTCGCGGGCAAGGGGCACGAGCAGGGCCAGGACATCGCCGGGGTGGTCCGTCCGTTCGACGACCGCCAGGTGCTTCGAGAAGCCATCCAGAAGACCCAGGGATGAACTTGTGATCGCCCTCTCTCTCGCCGAGATCGCCTCAGTCGTCGGCGGGCAGACGCACGACATACCGGATCCGTCCGTCCAGGTCACCGGGCCCACGGTCATCGACTCACGGCGGGTGGGGGACGGCAGCCTGTTCGCCGCCTTCGTGGGCGAACACGCCGACGGCCACGACTACGCGAAGAAGGCCGTCGAGGCGGGAGCGGTCGCCGTGCTGGCGCAGCGTCCGGTCGGCGTCCCCGCGATCGTCGTGGACGACGTCCAGACGGCCCTCGGCTCCCTCGCCCGTCATGTCGTACGACGTCTCGGGGCGACCCTGGTCGCCCTCACCGGGTCCGCGGGCAAGACCAGCACCAAGGACCTGATCGCGCAGGTGCTGCGGACCAAGGCGCCGACGGTGTTCACGCCCGGCTCGCTCAACAACGAGATCGGGCTGCCGCTGACCGCCCTGTCCGCCACCGAGGAGACGAAGTTCCTCGTGCTGGAGATGGGCGCCCGGGGCATCGGGCACATCCGGTACCTGACCGAGCTGACCCCGCCGAGGATCGGACTCGTGCTCAACGTCGGCACCGCCCACATCGGCGAGTTCGGCGGCCGCGAGCAGATCGCGCAGGCCAAGGGCGAACTCGTGGAGGCGCTGCCCTCGGCCCAGGACGGCGGCACCGCGGTCCTCAACGCGGACGACCCCCTCGTACGGGCCATGGCGTCCCGTACGAAGGCGAAGGTGATCCTTTTCGGAGAGTCCGGCGAAGCGGACGTACGTGCCGAGAACGTACGACTCACGGACACGGGACAGCCCGCCTTCAGGCTCCACACACCCTCCGGTGCAAGCGACGTGACCATGCGCCTGTACGGTGAGCACCACGTGTCGAACGCGCTCGCCGCGGCCGCCGTCGCCCATGAGCTGGGCATGTCCGCGGAAGAGATCGCCACCGCGCTCTCCGAGGCGGGCTCCCTCTCCCGCTGGCGGATGGAGGTCACCGAGCGCCCGGACGGCGTGACCATCGTCAACGACGCCTACAACGCCAACCCCGAGTCCATGCGGGCCGCTCTGCGCGCGCTCGCGGCCATGGGCAACGGGAAGCGGACCTGGGCGGTGCTCGGCAAGATGGCCGAGCTCGGGGACGAGGCGCTCGCCGAGCACGACGCGGTCGGACGGCTCGCCGTCCGGCTCAATGTCGGCAAGCTCGTCGCGGTCGGGGGCAGGGAAGCGTCCTGGCTGCAACTGGGCGCATATAACGAGGGTTCGTGGGGTGAGGAGTCGGTGCACGTGTCCGACGCACAGGCGGCGGTCGACCTGTTGCGCAGCGAGTTGCGCCCGGGGGACGTCGTCCTCGTGAAGGCGTCCCGGTCGGTGGGGTTGGAGAGCGTGGCGCAGGCGCTGCTCGAGACCGGTGCCGAGGGCGGGGCTGATGCCCGATGATGAAGCAGATCCTCTTCTCGGGCGTCATCGGTCTGTTCCTGACGCTGGTCGGCACCCCGCTGCTGATCAAGCTCCTCGCCCGCAAGGGCTACGGCCAGTACATCCGTGACGACGGCCCGCGCGAGCACGCCAGCAAGCGCGGTACGCCGACCATGGGCGGTATCGCCTTCATCCTGGCGACCGTGGCCGCGTACTTCCTCTCCAAGGTCATCACCGGCTACCCGCCGAGCTACTCGGGCCTGCTGGTGCTCGGTCTGATGTGCGGTATGGGCCTGGTCGGCTTCCTGGACGACTACATCAAGATCGTCAAGCGCCGCTCGCTGGGCCTGCGGGCCAAGGCGAAGATGGCCGGCCAGCTGATCGTCGGCATCTCCTTCGCCGTGCTCGCCCTGCAGTTCCAGGACTCCCGCGGCAACGCCCCGGCCTCCACCAAGCTGTCGTTCATCACGGACTTCGGCTGGACCATCGGCCCGGTCCTGTTCGTGGTCTGGGCGCTGTTCATGATCCTCGCCATGTCGAACGGCGTGAACCTGACGGACGGTCTGGACGGCCTCGCCACCGGCGCCTCCGTCCTCGTCTTCGGCGCCTACACGTTCATCGGCGTCTGGCAGTTCCAGGAGTCCTGCGCCAACGCGCAGACCCTGACCAACCCCAACGCCTGCTACGAGGTGCGCGACCCGCTGGACCTCGCGGTCATCGCCTCCGCGCTGATGGGCGCCTGCCTCGGCTTCCTGTGGTGGAACACCTCGCCGGCCAAGATCTTCATGGGCGACACCGGTTCGCTCGCGCTCGGCGGTGTCCTCACCGGCCTGGCCATCCTCTCCCGCACGGAGCTGCTGGTGGCCATCATGGGCGGTCTGTTCGTCCTCATCACCATGTCGGTGGTCATCCAGGTCGGCTCCTTCCGGCTCACCGGGAAACGCGTCTTCCGGATGGCGCCACTCCAGCACCACTTCGAACTCAAGGGCTGGTCCGAGGTACTTGTGGTGGTCCGCTTCTGGATCATCCAGGGCATCTGCGTGATCGTCGGCCTCGGCCTCTTCTACGCGGGATGGGCAGCGGACAAGTGACCGACCGGCAGGGGCTCTCGCTGGAGGGCAAGCACGTCACCGTCGCCGGGCTCGGCGTCTCCGGCATCCCGGCGGCCAAGGTGCTGCACGCGCGCGGGGCGATCGTCACGGTCGTCAACGACGGCGACGACGCACGCGCGCGTGAACAGGCCGCGGAGCTGGAGGCGCTGGGCGTCACGGTGCGCCTCGGTGACGGGGCGACCCTGCCGGAGGGCACCGAGCTGATCGTCACAGCGCCCGGCTGGAAGCCGGACAAGCCGCTGTTCGTCGCGGCCCGCGAGGCCGGTGTCGACATCTGGGGCGACGTCGAACTCGCCTGGCGCCTCAGGGGCCCCGACGCGGCCCCCTGGCTGGCCGTCACCGGCACCAACGGCAAGACCACCACCGTCCAGATGCTGGCGTCGATCCTGAAGGCGGCGGGCCTGCGCACGGCGGCCGTCGGCAACATCGGCGTCTCCGTGCTGGACGCGGTGCTCGGCGACGAGCCGTACGACGTCCTCGCCGTGGAGTTGTCGAGCTATCAGCTCCACTGGGCGCCCTCCCTGCGGGCGCACTCGGCGGCGGTGCTCAACCTCGCCCCCGACCACCTCGACTGGCACGGCTCCATGGAGGCCTACGCGCGCGACAAGGGCCGTATCTACGAGGGCAATCACGTCGCCTGTGTCTACAACGTCGCCGACAAGGCCACCGAGGACCTGGTGCGCGAGGCCGACGTCGAGGAGGGCTGCCGGGCCGTCGGGTTCACCCTCGGCACCCCGGGCCCCTCCCAACTCGGCGTCGTGGACGGCATCCTGGTCGACCGCGCCTTCGTGGAGAACCGGCAGAAGAACGCCCAGGAGCTCGCCGAGATCTCCGACGTGAATCCACCGGCCCCGCACAACATCGCCAACGCCCTTGCGGCGGCGGCCCTCGCGCGTGCGTTCGGGGTGCCCCCCAAGGCCGTACGCGACGGGCTCAGGAACTTCACTCCGGACGCGCACCGCATCGCGCATGTGGCCGACATCGACGGAGTCGCCTACATCGACGACTCCAAGGCCACCAACACCCACGCGGCGGAAGCCTCGTTGGCGGCGTACGAGTCCATCGTCTGGATCGCGGGCGGGCTCGCCAAGGGCGCCACCTTCGACGAGCTGGTCGCCAAGTCGGCAAAGCGACTTCGCGGTGTCGTGCTCATCGGCAAGGACCGCGCGCTGATCCGGGAAGCCCTGACGCGACACGCGCCGGAAGTACCCGTCGTCGACCTCGACCGGACCGACACTGGGGCGATGCTCGCGGCGGTCCGGGAGGCCCGGCGGCTCGCCGTCGAAGGCGACACGGTGCTGCTGGCACCGGCCTGCGCCTCGATGGACATGTTCACCAACTACAACAAGCGCGGTGACGCGTTCGCGGAGGCGGTTCGCGAACTCGGCGCCTGACCGAGGCAGCGGAGGCGCCGATGCCCAGTAGCCGTACCGGACGTCCGCCCGTGCAGCGGGCCGTCAGACGTCCCGCCGCTCCCCGCTCGCCGCGCGACAACCCCGTGCGGCGGGCGTACCTCAACGCCAAGCGGGCCTGGGACCGGCCGCTGACCGCGTACTACCTGATCGCCGGCGGCTCCCTGCTGATCACCGTGCTCGGTCTGGTGATGGTCTACTCGGCCTCCCAGATCACCGCGCTGCAGATGTCGTTGCCCGGCTCGTACTTCTTCCGCAAACAGTTGCTCGCGGCCGTGATCGGCGGTGTGCTGCTGCTGATCGCGTCCCGGATGCCGGTGAAGCTGCACCGGGCCCTGGCGTACCCGATCCTGGCCGGTGCCGTCTTCCTGATGGCCCTGGTGCAGGTGCCGGGGATAGGGATGTCGGTCAACGGCAACCAGAACTGGATCTCGCTCGGCGGTTCCTTCCAGATCCAGCCCAGTGAGTTCGGCAAGCTCGCCCTCGTGCTGTGGAGCGCCGACCTGCTCGCCCGCAAGCAGGACAGGAACCTGCTGAACCAGTGGAAGCACATGCTGGTGCCGCTCGTCCCGGTCGCCTTCCTGCTGCTCGGGCTGATCATGCTCGGCGGCGACATGGGCACGGCGATCATCCTCACGGCGATCCTCTTCGGGCTGCTGTGGCTGGCGGGAGCCCCCACGCGGCTGTTCGTCGGGGTGCTGTCGATCGCAGCCACCCTCGGTTTCGTCCTCATCAAGACCAGCCCGAACCGCATGGCCAGGCTCGCCTGCATCGGCGCCACCCAGCCCAAGACGGGCGTCGCCGACTGCTGGCAGGCCGTGCACGGCATCTACGCGCTCGCCTCCGGCGGAATCTTCGGCTCCGGGCTGGGCGCGAGTGTGGAAAAATGGGGCCAACTCCCGGAAGCCCACACGGACTTCATCTTCGCCGTCACCGGTGAGGAACTGGGCCTCGCGGGGACGCTGTCGGTGCTCGCCCTCTTCGCGGCTCTAGGCTATGCGGGTATCCGCGTGGCCGGCCGCACGGAGGACCCCTTCGTCAGGTATGCCGCGGGAGGCGTGACCACCTGGGTCACGGCTCAGGCCGTGATCAACATCGGTGCGGTGCTCGGCCTGCTGCCGATCGCCGGTGTCCCGCTCCCGCTGTTCTCCTACGGGGGATCCGCCCTGCTGCCGACCATGTTCGCCATCGGACTGCTGATCGCCTTCGCGCGTGACGAGCCCGGTGCGCGGGCGGCGCTTTCGATGCGGCAACCCCGCTTTGGTAGAAAGCGGGCGGGAGGCGCCGCTTCGGCACGGGGGCCTCGGAGATGGAACACGATGCGACGGCGTGCGCCTCAGGCGCGGCCGTCCGGAGAGCGGTGAATTTCGGTGCATGTCGTACTCGCCGGTGGGGGGACCGCCGGCCACATCGAGCCCGCGCTCGCCCTCGCGGACGCCCTGCGCAGGCAGGACCCGACCGTGGGGATCACGGCCCTGGGCACGGAGCGGGGCCTGGAGACCACGCTCGTCCCGCAGCGTGGCTACGAGCTCGCACTCATCCCGGCCGTCCCGCTGCCCCGTAAGCCCACGCCCGAGCTGATCACCGTCCCGGGCCGGCTGCGCGGCACGATCAAGGCGACCGAGCAGATCCTGGAGCGCACCAAGGCGGACGCCGTCGTCGGCTTCGGCGGCTATGTCGCCCTGCCCGGCTATCTCGCCGCCAAGCGCCTCGGCGTGCCGATCATCATCCATGAGGCCAACGCGCGCCCCGGTCTCGCCAACAAGATCGGCTCGCGCTACGCCGCCAAGGTCGCCGTATCCACCCCGGACAGCAAGCTGCGCGACGCCCGCTACATCGGCATCCCGCTGCGCCGCACCATCGCCACCCTCGACCGGGCCGCCGCCCGCCCCGAGGCCCGCGCGATGTTCGGGCTCGACCCCAACCTGCCGACGCTGCTGGTCTCCGGCGGCTCGCAGGGCGCCCGGCGCCTCAACGAGGTCGTCCAGCAGGTGGCCCCCTGGCTGCAGCAGGCCGGCATCCAGATCCTGCACGCGGTCGGTCCCAAGAACGAACTGCCGCATGTACAGCAGATGCCGGGAATGCCCCCCTACATCCCGGTAAGTTACCTGGACCGGATGGACCTCGCGTACGCCGCGGCCGACATGATGCTCTGCCGCGCGGGCGCGATGACCGTCGCCGAACTCTCCGCCGTCGGACTCCCGGCCGCCTATGTCCCGCTGCCCATCGGCAACGGCGAACAGCGGCTGAACGCCCAGCCGGTGGTGAAGGCCGGCGGCGGACTGCTGGTCGACGACGCGGAACTCACGCCCGACTGGGTGCGGGGCAACGTCCTGCCCGTGCTCGCCGACCCGCACCGGCTGTACGAGATGTCCCGCGCCGCCGCCGAGTTCGGCCGGCGGGACGCCGACGACCTGCTCGTCGGCATGGTGTACGAGGCGATCGCCGCCGGCCGTGCACACCGCTAGGAACGGTTTTCCCATGTGAGCGAAGGGCAGGAAGCGTGGCCGGACCGACCACCGCGGAAGACCGCGGTGAACGCCAGCAGGAGTCGTCCGGCCCGCCTCTCGCCCGGCGGTTGAGGCCGCCACGCCTTCAGCTTCGCCTTCGTACGATCATCATCCTCGGTGTCACGCTCGTCCTCCTCGGCGTGGGCTCCGTCTGGTTGTTGTACGGATCCCAGTGGCTGCGCGTTGAACGCGTATCGGTTTCCGGTACCGACGTGCTGACGCCGACGCAGGTGCGGGAGGCCGCCGAAGTGCCCGTCGGGGCACCGATGATTTCCATCGACACCGATGCGATCGAGACACGTCTACGGGCAAAACTGCCCCGAATCGACACGGTTGACGTAGTCCGTTCCTGGCCCCATGGAATCGGTCTGAAAGTGGTTGAACGTACTCCGGTTCTCCTTGTCCAAAAGGGCGGAAACTTCATCGAAGTGGACCGGGGCGGTGTCCGTTTCGCCATGGTTTCTCAGGCCCCCCAAGGCGTTCCGGGACTTCAATTGCGGCCCGCCTCCTCCGGCTCCGCCGCCGCGAGCCTGCGCCGCTTCGGCGAGGACCGCCTGGTGCGGGAGGCGGTACGGGTCGCCGGTGCGCTCCCGGCCGCGGTCAGGCACATGACGCGGACCGTCAAGGTGCGTTCCTACGACGACATCTCGCTGGAGTTGAACGGCGGACGGACGGTCGACTGGGGGAGTTCCGAACAGGGTGCGCTGAAGGCCCGTACGCTCACCGCTCTCATGAAAGCGGCGCCGGATGCGCGGCACTTCGACGTCTCGGTTCCCACCGCCCCTGCGTCATCAGGGAGTTGACGCACATCAGCGCAGGCCAGCACCCTGGTTGGGCACCGCTATGGCTGATCACATAGGGTGAAAAGAAAAACGGGAGGTTCGGCGTGTTCGTTGAACGTGCGCCACTTGTCGACTTAGTGTCCTGTTCGGAAGAGTCCAGCGAACAGTCACACTGGTAACCCTAAACTTCAACGTTAGGGTTCGGGTCGGCGATACGGACCGTCCCATTCGGCATCAGTCGTCGGATCGCATCTCCCGCGAAGCGACGACACGTAACTCGAGGCGAGAGGCCTTCGACGTGGCAGCACCGCAGAACTACCTCGCAGTCATCAAAGTCATCGGTGTCGGCGGCGGTGGTGTCAATGCCATCAACCGGATGATCGAGGTCGGTCTCAAGGGCGTCGAGTTCATCGCCATCAACACCGACGCGCAGGCGCTGTTGATGAGCGACGCCGACGTCAAGCTCGACGTCGGCCGCGAACTCACCCGCGGACTCGGCGCCGGAGCCAACCCGGCCGTGGGCCGCAAGGCCGCCGAGGACCACCGCGAGGAGATCGAGGAGGTCCTCAAGGGGGCCGACATGGTCTTCGTGACGGCCGGCGAGGGCGGCGGCACCGGCACCGGCGGCGCGCCCGTCGTGGCCAACATCGCCCGCTCGCTGGGCGCGCTCACCATCGGCGTGGTCACCCGCCCCTTCACCTTCGAGGGCCGGCGCCGCGCCAACCAGGCCGAGGACGGCATCGCCGAGCTGCGCGAGGAGGTCGACACCCTCATCGTCATCCCGAACGACCGGCTGCTGTCCATCTCCGACCGCCAGGTCTCGGTGCTCGACGCCTTCAAGTCCGCCGACCAGGTCCTGCTCTCCGGTGTCCAGGGCATCACCGACCTGATCACCACACCCGGTCTGATCAACCTCGACTTCGCCGACGTGAAGTCCGTGATGTCCGAGGCCGGTTCGGCCCTCATGGGCATCGGCTCGGCCCGCGGCGACGACCGCGCGGTGGCCGCGGCCGAGATGGCGATCTCCTCGCCGCTCCTGGAGGCGTCCATCGACGGCGCCCGTGGCGTGCTGCTCTCCATCTCCGGCGGCTCCGACCTCGGTCTGTTCGAGATCAACGAGGCGGCCCAGCTGGTCAGCGAGGCCGCCCACCCCGAGGCCAACATCATCTTCGGTGCGGTCATCGACGACGCCCTCGGCGACGAGGTCCGGGTCACGGTCATCGCGGCCGGCTTCGACGGGGGCCAGCCCCCGGCCCGCCGGGAGACCGTGATGGGTTCGTCCTCGGCCTCCGCCCGCCGCGACGAGCCCACTCCGGTACGGCAGTCCGACTCCCGCCCGTCCTTCGGCTCGCTCGGCAGCGTCACGCCGAAGGAGGACCCGCAGCCCGCTCCCGAGCCGGCCGCCGACCTCCCGGTCGCCCCGCCGGTCCCGCCGTCGCGCAGCTACACCGACAGCGCGGCCGAGGAGCTGGACGTGCCGGACTTCCTGAAGTGATAGGACGGCGCGACACCGTGAGCGGCGCGCACTTCGCCTTCACCGACCGGTGGGGTGGGGTGAGCGCCGTTCCGTACGAGGAGCTCAACCTCGGCGGAGCGGTCGGCGACGACCCCGGCGCCGTACGGACCAATCGCGAGCTGGCGGCCAAGTCCCTGGGTCTCGGCCCGGACCGGGTCGTCTGGATGAACCAGGTGCACGGCAAGGAGGTCGCCGTGGTCGACGGACCGTGGGGCGAGCGTCCGGTGCCCGAGGTCGACGCCGTCGTCACGGCGCGGCGGGGTCTTGCGCTCGCCGTGCTCACCGCCGACTGCACACCCGTTCTGCTCGCCGACCCCGTCGCCGGGGTCGTCGCCGCGGCCCACGCGGGCCGGCCCGGCATGATCGCCGGTGTCGTCCCGGCCGCGCTACGCGCGATGACCGAGCTCGGCGCCGACCCGGCCCGGATCGTCGCCCGCACCGGCCCCGCCGTCTGCGGCCGGTGCTACGAGGTGCCGGAGGCGATGCGGGCCGACGTGGCGGGCATCGAGCCGGCCGCGTACTCCGAGACGAGCTGGGGTACGCCCGCGGTGGATGTGACCGCCGGGGTGCACGCGCAGCTCGAACGGTTCGGGGTGCGCGACCGGGAGCAGTCGCCGGTGTGCACGCTGGAGTCGGCCGATCACTTCTCGTACCGCCGCGATCGCACCACGGGGCGACTCGCGGGATATGTCTGGCTGGACTGAGGACATGACGGACCGTAAGGACGAACTCGCCGAAAACCTGGCGAAGGTGGAGCGTCGTATCGCCGACGCGTGCGCGGCGGCCGGGCGGGCGCCGGAGGAGGTGACCCTGATCGTGGTCACCAAGACCTACCCGGCGAGCGATGTGAGGGTCCTGTCGGAGCTCGGTGTGCGGCACGTGGCCGAGAACAAGGACCAGGACGCCGCCCCCAAGGCGGCCGAGTGCGCGGACCTGCCCCTGACTTGGCATTTCGTCGGTCAACTGCAGACCAACAAGGTTCGTTCCGTGGTCGGTTACGCCGACCTTGTGCAGTCGGTCGACCGACCCCGGCTCGTCACCGCGCTGTCCAGGGAGGCGGTGCGGCAGGAGCGCGAGCTCGGCTGTCTGATCCAGGTCGCGCTCGACGCGGACGAGAGCGGGCGTGGCGAGCGCGGGGGCGTGGGCCCCGAGGGAATCGAAGAGTTGGGCGAGTCGATCGCGGCGGCGCCGGGGCTCCGGCTGGACGGACTGATGACCGTCGCACCGCTCACCGGCCCCTATGCGGGACGTGAACCGGCAGCGTTCGAGCGGTTGATGGATTTGTCGACCGACCTGCGCCGAGCCCATCCGGCTGCGAACATGGTCTCGGCAGGGATGAGTGCGGACCTCGAACAGGCCGTGGCGGCCGGAGCGACACATGTACGCGTCGGCACCGCGGTACTCGGAGTCCGCGCGAGGCTCGGGTAACGTCGCCAGGAAGTCGGACCACAGCAGAAAATATGGTCAATGCCGCCGAAGGCGGGCGCAACGACCTCGTGGATCGCGGGCACTTGGCAGTCGTCAGCCGATCCACCACAGAGCGGAGGACTCAGAGCATGGCCGGCGCGATGCGCAAGATGGCGGTCTACCTCGGCCTCGTGGAGGACGATGGGTACGACGGCCGGGGTTTCGACCCCGATGACGAATTCGAGCCCGAACTGGACCCGGAACCCGAGCGGGACCACCGACGGCACGAGCCGTCGCACCAGGCACATGTCGCACATCAGTCCCAAAGGGACGAAGAGGTGCGAATCGTGCAACCGTCCGCTCCGCGCGAACCGGTGGCCCGTTCCGCTTCGCTACCCGCGGAATCCGGCCGTCCGGCGCGCATCGCACCCGTGGCGTCCATCACACAAGAACGCGCAAGCCTGGAGAAGAACGCACCGGTGATCATGCCCAAGGTCGTGTCCGAACGAGAGCCTTACCGGATCACCACACTTCACCCGCGGACCTACAACGAGGCCCGTACCATCGGGGAACACTTCCGTGAGGGCACCCCGGTGATCATGAATCTGACTGAGATGGACGACACAGACGCGAAGCGACTTGTCGACTTTGCGGCCGGTTTGGTGTTTGGTCTTCACGGCAGCATCGAGCGGGTGACGCAGAAGGTGTTCCTGTTGTCGCCTGCTAACGTCGATGTCACGGCGGAGGACAAGGCCCGTATCGCAGAGGGTGGGTTCTTCAACCAGAGCTGAAAGCACCACCGGAACAGAGCAGGAAACAGGGGAGAGGGAAGCACAGACCATGAGCGTGTTCGCGCAGGTGATCTACATCGCGCTGATGGTGTTCCTTGTCGTGCTGATCTTCCGGCTCGTCATGGACTACGTGTTCCAGTTCGCCCGCTCATGGCAACCCGGCAAGGCGATGGTGGTCGTTCTGGAGGCCACCTACACTGTCACCGACCCACCGCTCAAGCTTCTGCGGCGGTTCATCCCGCCGCTGCGCCTCGGGGGCGTGGCGCTCGACCTGTCCTTCTTCGTACTGATGATCATCGTCTACATCCTCATCACCATCACGCAGAACTTCGTGAGGTGACTGTGGACGATACGGTCTTGCCGACTGCCGATGACTACGTTGAGGTGAAGAGATGCCGTTGACCCCCGAGGACGTGCGGAACAAGCAGTTCACGACCGTCCGCCTCCGAGAAGGCTATGACGAGGACGAGGTCGATGCCTTCCTCGACGAGGTCGAAGCCGAACTGACCCGCCTGCTCCGCGAGAACGAGGACCTGCGCGCCAAACTGGCCGCGGCCACGCGTGCCGCTGCCCAGAATCAGCAGAACATGCGCAAGCCTCCGGAGGGCCCCGGCGGTCCCGGTCCGGACCAGCAGCAGGGCATGCCCCCGCAGGGCATGCGAGGCCCCGGCGCCCCCGTGCCGGCCGGCATATCGGGCCCGCCGCAGCAGCAGATGGGCGGCCCCATGGGTGGCCCGCCCCAGCTGCCGAGCGGTGCGCCGCAGCTGCCCGCCGGCCCCAGCGGCGGCCCGGGTGGCCCGCAGGGACCCGGTCCGATGGGTCAGGGCCCGATGGGTCAGGGCCCGATGCAGGGACAGATGGGCCAGGGCCCTATGCAGGGTCAGATGGGTCAGGGCCCTATGCAGGGTCAGATGGGCCAGGGTCCGATGGGTGGCCCCATGGGCGGCCCGATGGGTCAGGGCACCATGGGCGGCCAGCCCATGCAGCAGCAGATGGGCGGCCCGATGGGTGGCCCCATGGGCGGCCCGATGGGTGGTCCGATGGGCGGCCCCGGTCAGGGCCCCGGTGGCGACAGTGCCGCCCGAGTCCTCTCGCTGGCGCAGCAGACCGCCGACCAGGCGATCGCCGAGGCCCGCTCCGAGGCCAACAAGATCGTCGGCGAGGCGCGTTCGCGTGCCGAGGGGCTCGAGCGTGACGCCCGTGCCAAGGCCGACGCCCTCGAGCGGGACGCGCAGGAAAAGCACCGCGTCGCGATGGGCTCCCTGGAGTCCGCCCGCGCCACGCTGGAGCGCAAGGTCGAGGATCTGCGCGGCTTCGAGCGCGAGTACCGCACCCGCCTGAAGTCGTACCTGGAGTCGCAGCTGCGTCAGCTGGAGACCCAGGCCGACGACTCGCTGGCTCCGCCGCGGACTCCCGCCACCGCGTCCCTCCCGCCGTCCCCGGCGCCCTCCATGGCCCCGGCCGGCGCGAGCGCCCCGTCCTACGGCGCCAACCAGGGCATGGGCGCTCCCGCGCCCGCCGCTCCGTCCTACGGCGGCCAGCAGCAGATGACCCCGGCCATGACCCAGCCAATGGCTCCGGTCCGCCCCCAGGGCCCCGGCCCCATGGGTCAGGCCCCCTCGCCGATGCGCGGGTTCCTGATCGACGAGGACGACAACTGAGGGCCGCGGCACGGTGAGTAGTACGCCATAGGCGTCGGCAGCGTTCAAAGGGGCGAGCCCCGGACATCGGTCCGGGGCTCGCCCCTTTTACGCGGGTTGACCGGCCCGCCCCGACGGGCGCGGGGCCGGTCGACATGCGGCTTCCACCGCCTGCGCACGACCGGCCCCGCGACCCGCAGCCGCATGCGGCGGGAATCACACCTTCCGGAGGCGGAACGAGAGCGACAGCCCCTCGTCGGTGAAGGGGGCACCGTAGGAGTCGTCCGCCTCGCCCTGGCCGAAGTCCGTGGCGAGGACCTCGTCGGCGATCAGACCGGTGTGCTCGGACAGGGCCGCGACGACGGCCGGGTCCGTGGACGTCCACCGCAACGCGATCCGGTCGGCCACATCCAGGCCGCTGTTCTTGCGGGCCTCCTGGATCAGCCGGATCGCGTCACGGGCGAGGCCGGCCTGGCGCAGCTCCTCGGTGATCTCCAGATCCAGGGCCACCGTCGCCCCGGAGTCCGACGCCACCGACCACCCCTCACGCGGGGTCTCTGTGATGATCACCTCATCCGGAGCGAGAGCGATCGTCTCACCGTCGACCTCCACCGACGCCGTGCCCTCGCGCAGCGCCAGCGACAGCGCCGCCGCGTCCGCGTTCGCGACGGCCTTCGCCACGTCCTGGACCCGCTTGCCGAACCGCTTGCCCAGGGCGCGGAAGTTGGCCTTGGCGGTCGTGTCGACCAGGCTGCCGCCGACCTCCGAGAGGGACGCGAGCGCGCTCACGTTCAGCTCCTCCGTGATCTGCGCGTGCAGCTCGGTGTCGAGGGACTCGAAGCCCGCCGCGGCGATCAGCGCACGGGACAGCGGCTGACGCGTCTTGACGCCCGACTCCGCGCGCGTGGCACGGCCGAGCTCCACGAGCCGCCGTACCAGGACCATCTGCTGGGAGAGCTCGGGGTCGATCGCCGTCAGGTCCGCCTCGGGCCACGAGGACAGGTGCACCGACTCCGGGGCGCCCGGGGTCACCGGCGCGATCAGGTCCTGCCACACCCGCTCGGTGATGAACGGGGTGAGCGGGGCCATCAGCTGGGTGACCGTCTGGACGACCTCGTGCAGGGTGCGCAGCGCCGCCTTGTCGCCCTGCCAGAAGCGGCGACGGGAGCGGCGGACGTACCAGTTGGACAGGTCGTCGACGAACGCCGAGAGCAGCTTGCCGGCGCGCTGGGTGTCGTACGCCTCCAGAGCCTGCGTCACCTGGTCGGTGAGCGCGTGGAGTTCGGACAGCAGCCAGCGGTCCAGGAGCGGACGGTCGGCCGGGGCCGGATCGGCCTCGCTGGGCGCCCAGCCGGAGGTGCGGGCGTACAGGGCCTGGAAGGCGACCGTGTTCCAGTAGGTGAGGAGCGTCTTGCGGACGACCTCCTGGATCGTGCCGTGACCCACCCGGCGCGCCGCCCACGGCGAACCGCCAGCCGCCATGAACCAGCGCACCGCGTCCGCGCCGTGCTGGTCCATCAGCGGGATCGGCTGCAGGATGTTGCCCAGGTGCTTGGACATCTTGCGGCCGTCCTCGGCGAGGATGTGACCGAGACAGACCACGTTCTCGTACGACGACTTGTCGAAGACCAGCGTGCCGACGGCCATCAGCGTGTAGAACCAGCCGCGGGTCTGGTCGATCGCCTCGGAGATGAACTGCGCCGGATACCGGCTCTCGAACAACTCCTTGTTCTTGTACGGGTATCCCCACTGCGCGAACGGCATCGAACCCGAGTCGTACCAGGCGTCGATGACCTCCGGCACGCGCGCGGCCGTCTTCCGGCACTTCGGGCAGGCGAAGGTGACGTCGTCGATGTACGGGCGGTGCGGGTCCAGTTCGGACTGGTCCGTGCCGGTCAGCTCGGTGAGCTCGGCGCGGGAGCCGACCACGGTGAGGTGGTCTTCCTCGCAGCGCCAGATCGGCAGGGGGGTGCCCCAGTAGCGGTTGCGGGACAGCGCCCAGTCGATGTTGTTGTTCAGCCAGTCGCCGTACCGGCCGTGCTTGACCGTGTCCGGGAACCAGTTGGTGTTCTCGTTCTCCTGGAGGAGGCGGTCCTTGATGGCGGTGGTGCGGATGTACCAGGACGGCTGCGCGTAGTAGAGGAGCGCGGTGTGGCAGCGCCAGCAGTGCGGGTAGCTGTGCTCGTACGGGATGTGCCGGAAGAGGAGGCCGCGCTGCTGGAGGTCCTCGGTGAGCTGTTCGTCCGCCTTCTTGAAGAAGACACCGCCGACCAGCGGGACGTCCTCCTCGAAGGTGCCGTCCGGGCGCACCGGGTTCACCACCGGCAGGCCGTACGCGCGGCAGACCTTGAGGTCGTCCTCACCGAAGGCGGGGGACTGGTGGACCAGACCCGTGCCGTCCTCGGTCGTGACGTACTCGGCGTTCACCACGTAGTGCGCCGGCTCCGGGAACTCCACGAGCTCGAACGGACGTTGATACGTCCAGCGCTCCATCTCGGCGCCGGTGAAGGACTCGCCGGTGGTCTCCCAGCCCTCGCCCAGCGCCTTGCCGACGAGGGGCTCGGCGACGACGAGCTTCTCGGTGCCGTCGGTGGCGACGACATAGGTGACCTCGGGGTGCGCGGCGACCGCGGTGTTGGACACCAGCGTCCACGGGGTCGTCGTCCACACCAGGAGCGCGGCCTGGCCGGCCAGCGGACCGGAGGTGAGCGGGAAACGGACGTACACGGACGGGTCGACGACCGTCTCGTAGCCCTGCGCCAGCTCGTGGTCGGACAGGCCGGTGCCGCAGCGGGGGCACCAGGGCGCGACGCGGTGGTCCTGGACCAGCAGGCCCTTGTTGAAGATCTCCTTGAGCGACCACCAGACGGACTCGATGTACTCCGGGTCCATGGTGCGGTAGGGGTCGTTCAGATCGGTCCAGTACCCCATGCGGGTCGTGAGCGCCTCGAAGGCGTCGGTGTGGCGGGTCACCGACTCCCGGCACTTGGCGTTGAACTCGGCGATGCCGTACGCCTCGATGTCCTGCTTGCCGCTGAAGCCGAGCTCCTTCTCGACCGCGAGCTCCACCGGCAGGCCGTGACAGTCCCAGCCGGCCTTGCGGGCCACGTGGTAGCCGCGCATGGTGCGGAATCGGGGGAAGACGTCCTTGAAGACGCGGGCCTCGATGTGGTGGGCGCCGGGCATGCCGTTGGCGGTGGGCGGGCCCTCGTAGAACACCCATTCGGGGCGGCCCTCGGACTGCTCCAGGGTCTTGGCGAAGATCTTCTGCTCGCGCCAGAAGTCGAGCACGGCGTGCTCGAGCGCGGGCAGGTCGACCTGGGCGGGCACCTGGCGGTACGTCGGCGTTGTCATCAGCGAGCTTCCTCCGGCGGACTTGCTGCCTTCCGTCCGGAGGGACGAGAGCTGTCTTCTGTACGCCGCTTTCGGCGCGCTCCCGCGGTACCACCCTCCTTGGCTCCCCGGTGCGCCCTGTGCTCCGGTGAGCCCCCTCATTGGGGTCGCGATGCCGGGTCTACTTGCCTTCGCGGGCGTTCTTCCGGCGGCTCCGGGGTGATCTTCACGTCGCGCTCGCCCCCGGGCTTCCACCGTCCCCGGGTCGCTCTGGGCTGCGTACGCCGCTACTCGTCCCCATCCACGCTTCTCGCTCCGCCCAGTGTACGGCGCCGCACGGACAGCGGCCGACCGCTTTTCGGGGCCCGGGGGGAGGGGGCGTCGCGGGGGTGGGGATGCCCCGAATGGAGCGGTACGCGTGTTCGGATTCTGGGACGCACGGTCCGGCGGATTATGCCGCGACGAGCTGGGCACAACGGATGCAGGCTTGCGGAGCGGCGTGCGCGAGCCGGGCGAATCGGGCGGTGTGCCCCGTTGCCGCGGGGCTCAAGTCGATTTATCGTCCCAGCACGATTCGCGTGCAAGATCACAATATGTGAAGGGGCCGCGGCCATGGTGGCGAAGAAGACCGCCGTACAGCAGTCGGCGTCCGGCAGGTCCACCCGTGCCTCCGGCGGTGCGGCCAAGGATGTGAGCGGCAAGAAGAGCGCCCGGGCCGGCGCCGCCGCGGGTGCCGGGGGGTCGGCACGGGCGGCGAAGGCCACCAAGCCGGTGAAGACGGTCCGGGCGACCTCCACGACGCCGGCCAAGGCGACGGGGTCCAGAGCGGCCCCGCAGAAGAAGCCCGCCGAGACCGACGGACCCGCCAGAAGCTCGGCCGAGCAGGCGGCGGGCAGGACGGCAGCGGGCAGGAAGACGGCGGGTAGGCAGACGGCGGGCAGGCAGACGGCGGCTGAGAAGCCGTCGGGTACGCCGTCGGGGGCCAAGAAGTCGGCGAGCGGGAGGGCTGCCGCGCAGGCGGTGGCGGCGAACGAGGCGGCCGCTGGGGCGGCGGCGGCCAAGGGGGCTGTGGGGAAGGCGGTGGTGGCGAAGGAGGCGGCCACCGAGGCGATGGCGGCCAAGAGGGCTGCCGGTGAGGCGGTGGCGGCGAAGGCGGCGGGTACGAGGACGGTGAGCAGGAGGGCCGCCGCGAAGGCGACGGCGGCGAAGGAGATGGCCACCGAAGCGATGGCCGCTGAGAAGGCGGCCGTCCGGGAGGCGGCCACCAGGGAAACCACCGCCAAGAAGGCTGCTGCGAAGGAGTTGGTCAGCAAGACAGCCGCGGCCAAGGGGGCGGCCGGCAAGGAGGCGGCCGGTAAGAGGGCCGCGGCCAAGAAGGGCGCCGCGAAGAAGGCGGCCACCAAGGGGGCGGCCACCAAGGAGGCGGCCACCAAGGAGGCGGCCACCAAGGAGGCGCCGACCAAGGCCGCGGCCAAGAAGGGAGCCGCGCAAAAGCCGGCTGCCGGTGAGGGGGTGGCCGAGAAGGCGGCCTCCGAGGCGATGGCGGCGCAGAAGGCGGCCCGGAAGAAGGCTGCCACCAAGGCCACGGCCAAGAAGGCAGCCGCGAAGAAGGTGGCTCAGGAGGAGCCGGCCGCGCGAAGGGCGGTCACAAAGAAGTCGGCTGCAGGTGAGGCGGTGGCCGAGAAGCCGGCCTCCGAGGCGGCGGTGGCCGGGAAGGTTGCGGCCAAGGAGATGCCTGGCGGGGGGGTGGCCGGGAAGGTTACGGCCAAGGTGGCGCCTGCCGGGAAGGCGGCGGCGAAGAAGGCGGGAGCCAAGGAGGCGCCTGCCAAGAAGGCGGTCGGGAAGGCGGCGTCCCAGAGGGCGCCTGCCGGGAAGGTGGCCGGGAAGGCGCCTGCCAAGGAGGCGCCTGCCAAGGAGGCGGCGGCCAAGGTGGCGCCTGCCAAGAAGGCGGCGCTCAAGAAGACGGTGGCCAAGAAGGCCGTTGGTGAGGAGGCCGTTGGTGAGGAGGCGGTCGTCAGGGGGGCGGTTGGGGAGGAGTCTGTTTCGGAAGGGGGAGTCGGGGAGGAGGCGGTCTCCGGTGGGGCCGTCGTAGAGGGAGGTGCCGCGGGAGCGGGTGGCGTCGGGCGGGGCGCGGCTCGTACCAGGGCGGCGAAGAAGAGCAGGAGCACGGCCAACAAGGCGGGCGCGGCGCAGGCCGCGGAGCAGACGGGAGCCACGACGGTGGTTGCGAAGAAGACTCCTGGCACGGCCACGGCGGCGCAGAACGCCGTACCCAAGGCACGGGTCGCCGCGGCGGTGGAGCCCGGCGAGCTCGCCGTACGCCCCGGCGAGGACCCCTGGACCCCGGAGGAGGTCGAGGAGGCGCGGGCCGAGCTGCAGTCGGAGGCGCTGCGGCTGCGCGCCGAGATCACCTCGTCCGAGGACGCCCTCCAGGGCCTGATGCGGGACTCCGGGGACGGCGCCGGCGACGACCAGGCGGACACCGGCACCAAGAACATCACGCGCGAGCACGAGCTGGCCCTCGCGGCCAACGCGCGCGAGATGCTCACCCAGACCGAGCACGCCCTGGTACGCCTCGACGAGGGCACGTACGGTCTGTGCGAGAACTGCGGGAACCCGATCGGCAAGGCCCGTATGCAGGCGTTCCCGCGGGCCACCCTGTGCGTGGAGTGCAAGCAGAAGCAGGAACGCCGGTACTGAGGGCGTACACGCGCGTGCCGTACCCTCGTCCTCAGTCAGGTACCTAGGTTGAGGGACTCACGTGGCAGAGGCGGAGCGCATCATCGGTACGCCGGATACCCCAGAGGCGGCGGGGACCGGGCCGGAGCAGGACGCGGTCGTACGGCCCAGGGGCAAGCGCCGTATCGCCGTGCTGTTCACGGTCGCCGCCTTCGCGTACCTCCTCGACCTCGGCAGCAAGCTGCTCGTGGTCGCCAAGCTGGAGCACCACGCGCCGATCAAGATCATCGGCGACTGGCTGAAGTTCGAGGCGATCCGCAACGCGGGCGCCGCCTTCGGCTTCGGCGAGGCCTTCACCGTGATCTTCACCGTGATCGCGGCGGCCGTGATCGTGGTGATCGCCCGCCTCGCCCGCAAGCTGTACAGCCTGCCCTGGGCGATCGCGCTCGGCCTGTTGCTCGGTGGCGCGCTCGGCAACCTCACCGACCGGATCTTCCGTTCGCCGGGCGTCTTCGAGGGCGCGGTGGTCGACTTCATCGCCCCCAAGGGCTTCGCGGTCTTCAACCTGGCCGACTCGGCGATCGTGTGCGGCGGCATCCTGATCGTGCTGCTGTCCTTCAAGGGCCTGGACCCGGACGGCACCGTCCACAAGGACTGAGCCCGGGTTCTTCGCGAACCGGGTTTTCCACAGGCTCGTTCGGGGCCGTCGGCGGTGTCCGTCATACTCGACGGGTGAGCACGATTCCCGAGATCCGTACCCTGCCCGTGCCCGACGGACTGGAGGGCGAGCGCGTCGACGCCGCCATCTCCCGTATGTTCGGCTTCTCCCGCACCAAGGCCGCGGAACTCGCCGCGGCGGGGAAGGTCTCGGTCGACGGCTCGGTGGTCGGGAAGTCCGAGCGGGTGCACGGCGGCGCCTGGCTCGAGGTCGAGATGCCGCAGGCGCCCGCGCCCGTGCAGATCGTCGCGGAGCCCGTCGAGGGCATGGAGATCGTCCACGACGACGATGACGTGGTCGTGATCGTCAAGCCGGTCGGCGTGGCCGCGCACCCCTCCCCGGGCTGGACCGGGACGACGGTCATCGGCGGTCTCGCGGCGGCCGGCTACCGCATCTCCACCTCCGGCGCGGCCGAGCGCCAGGGCATCGTGCACCGCCTCGACGTCGGCACCTCCGGCCTCATGGTGGTCGCCAAGTCGGAGCGGGCGTACACCTCGCTGAAGCGGCAGTTCAAGGAGCGCACGGTCGACAAGCGCTACCACACGCTGGTGCAGGGCCATCCGGACCCGACCAGCGGCACCATCGACGCGCCCATCGGCCGCCACCCGAACCACGACTACAAGTGGGCGGTCACCGCCGACGGCAAGCCCTCCGTCACGCACTACGACCTCATCGAGGCGTTCCGCGCCGCCTCACTGCTGGACGTGAAGCTGGAGACCGGCCGTACCCACCAGATCCGCGTCCACATGGCCGCCCACCGCCACCCCTGCGTCGGCGACCTCACCTACGGCGCCGACCCGACCCTCGCCAAGCGGCTGCATCTGACCCGCCAGTGGCTGCACGCCGTACGGCTCGGCTTCGAGCACCCCGGGGACGGCGAGTGGGTGGAGTTCGAGAGCGACTACCCGGCCGACCTGCAGAAGGCGCTGGACCAGGTCCGCGAGGAGACATACGGATGACCGGCACGCACGCGTACGACGTACGGGTCGCCGAGGACCCCGCCGACCGGGAGCTGTGCTTCGGGGTGCGCAAGGAGGTCTTCGTGGGCGAGCAGGGAGTGCCGGAGGACCTGGAGTACGACGAGTACGACGCCCTGGCGGTGCATGTGCTGGCCGTGCGCGACGACGGGGTGGTGCTGGGCACCGGGCGGCTGCTGCACGGGGAGGTGGCCGCGTCGAAGGTCGGCGGAGACCTGTCGGTGGGCTCGCTGGGACGGCTCGCGGTCGCCAAGGAGGCACGCGGGCTGGGCGTCGGCGTGGCCCTGGTGCGGGCCATCGAGGACGCGGCACGCGCGCGTGGGCTCGCCGCGGTGGATCTGCACGCGCAGACGCACGCGCTGGGGTTCTACGAGCGGCTCGGCTACGAGGCCTATGGACCGGAGTACCTGGAGGCGGGGATCCCGCACCGGGCGATGCGGCGGTCTCTGTAGCCGACGCAGGCGGTCGCCGCGGGCCTGGGGGCCGGGACAGCGGCGACGGGTGGCACGTGGCAGGCTGGACGGGGTGTTCTTGATCGCCTAGACCGCCGGAGCGCTGACCGTGGATCAGTTGGCCCTGTTGTTCGTGTTGTTGCTCGGGGCCGTGGTGAGTGTCCCGGTGGGGGACCGGTTCGGACTGCCGGCGCCGGTGCTGATGACCCTGCTCGGGGTCGTGCTGGCGGTGGCCGACTTCGTGCCCGATGTCAATGTGCCGCCGGATCTGATCCTGCCCCTGCTGCTGCCGCCGTTGCTGTACGCGGCGGTGCGGCGGACCTCCTGGCGGCAGTTCGCGGCGAACCGGCGGCCGATCTTCCTGCTGGCGGTGGCGCTGGTCTTCGTGACCACCCTGTGCGTGGCCGTCGTGGCGAACGCCGTCGTGCCGGGGCTGCCCGTGGCGGCCGCGGTGGCGCTGGGGGCGCTGGTCGCACCGCCCGACCCGGTCGCCGCGACGGCGGTCGCCGGACAGCTCGGGCTGCCGCGCCGGCTGGTCTCCATCCTGGAGGGCGAGGGTCTCTTCAACGACGTGACGGCGATCGTGCTGTACCACGTGGCGGTCGCCGCCGCCGTCAGCGGTGACTTCCACGCCGGGCGGGCCGCGCTCGACCTGGTGCTGTCCGCCGTCGTCGCCGTCGCGACCGGCGTCGCCCTCGGCTGGGGCGCCAACAGGCTCCTCGATCTGCTGGGCGACGCGACCCTCCAGGTCGGCCTGACCCTGCTGGTGCCGTACGCGTCGTACGTCCTCGCCGAGGAGCTGCACGGCTCCGGTGTGCTCGCCGTGCTCACCACCGCGTTGTTCCTCGCCGAGTACGCCACCGACCCCGACGACGTGCTCACGCGGCTCGCCGGTCACACCTTCTGGGACATCGTCGACACGCTCGTCACGGGCGTGGCCTTCGGGCTGATCGGCCTGGAGCTGCACAACGCCATCAGGACGGCGTCCGGGCGCTGGGGCGAGCTTCTGGGCTGGTCCGGGGCGATCGTGGGCGTGGTGGTCGTCGTACGGCTGGCGTGGCTGCTGCCGGCGACCTGGCTCACCAAGCGGCTGCACGCGCGGCGCGACTGGGACGAGGAGATCCCGATGAGCTGGCGGGAGACCGTCGTCATGTGGTGGTCGGGGATGCGGGGCGTGGCCTCGGTGGCGCTGGCGCTGGCGATTCCGCTGAAGACGGACGACGGGTCGGCCTTCCCCGACCGCGACGAGATCGTGTTCATCGCCTTCGGGGTGATCATGGGGACGCTGGTGCTGCAGGGGCTGACCCTGCCGTGGCTGGTGAGGAAGCTCGGGGTGCAGGCGGACACGGAACGCGAGAAGGCGTTCGAGAAGGAGCTGGCGCTGCGGGCGGCGAAGGCGGCCAAGGCGCGGCTGCGGGAGATCGAGGAGGTCGAGGAGCTGCCGGAGGAGCTGTCCGAGCAGATGCTGCGGCGGGCCTTCGAGATCGGCGTGCGGATCAGCCCGGAGATGGGGGAGGAGGAGCGGCGGGAGGCGCATGAGATGCGGGTGCGGCGGCTCAAGCGGATGCGGCGGATCCAGGGGGAGTTGCTGAGCGCGGCCCGGCACGAGGTGCTGGCGGCGCGGAGCGAGCCGGGGGCTGATCCCGAGGTGGTGGACCGGGTACTGCGGCATCTGGATGTGCGCAGCTTGCGGTGATCTTGCGATCGTGTGAACCGCGACGCCCCACGACCGGTGGGTTTGTAGAGTCGACGCATGGCTCGCAATGTGGTGATCAGTGGTGGCGGTACGGGGATCGGGCTCGCGGCGGCTCAGGTGTTCGCCGCGGAAGGGGATCGGGTCCTGCTGATCGGACGGCGGGCCGAGGTGCTGCGGAAGGCCGGGGTGCCCGGGGCGTCGACCTGTGCGGCCGATCTCAGTGACACGGCCGAAGTGCGCGGTGTCGCCGACTTCGTGGCGCGGGAGTTCGGGACGGTGGACGTCCTGATCCACGGCGCCGGGGGCAACGGCCGACTGGAGCCACCGGCCGGGAGCGACGACCCGTTGGAGCGGGTCGCGTACGACTGGACGGTGAACTTCCGGATCAACACCCTCACCGCGGCGCTGCTCACCGCGGCGCTCAAGGACCGGCTGGCCTCTCCCGGCGGGCGGGTGCTGTTCGTCAGCTCCATCGCCGCTTACCGGGGGTCAGGAAGCGGCGCGTACGGGGGCGCCAAGGCCGCGCTGCACCCGTACGCGCACGATCTGGCGCGGGAGTTGGGGCCGCGGGGCATCACCGCGAACGTGGTCGCGCCCGGGTACATCGAGGACACCGAGTTCTTCGGGCCGCGGATCGACCCGGCGCGGCGCGAGCGGCTCGTCGACGACACGTTGGACAAGCGCGCCGGCACGCCCGGCGACGTGGCCGCGACCCTGCACTGGCTCGCGTCACCGGGCGCGGGGCACATCACCTCGCAGGTGATCCAGGTCAACGGCGGTGCCCAGCGCGGGCAGTGAGGGCTCAGCCCCGGCCCGTCCTCGGAGTCTCGGGCGCCCTGCGGACCGCGCCGTCCGGGGAGCC
This sequence comes from Streptomyces sp. NPDC005648, assembly GCF_040605395.1. Lineage (NCBI taxonomy): Bacteria > Bacillati > Actinomycetota > Actinomycetes > Kitasatosporales > Streptomycetaceae > Streptomyces > Streptomyces sp. NPDC005648. The sequence continues at coordinate 96,253 of NZ_JBEXCS010000011.1, forward strand.
GTCCGGGGAGGTGCGGCGGCCCGGCGGCAGGGTCGCGTCCGCGGTGTTGACCCGGGGCAGGGCCGAGGCATGGCGCTCGGTCAGCCAGCGGATCATCTGTTCGCGGACCGTGACCCGTACCGTCCAGATGTCGTCCGCGTCCTTCGCCGTCACCAGGGCGCGGACCTGGATGGTGTTCGGGGTCGAGTCGGTGACCGCGAGACCGTAGTCGCGGCCGTCCCAGGCCGGGCACTCGCGCAGGATGTCGCGGAGCTTCTCGCGCATCGCCTCGATCGGCGCCGAGTGGTCCAGGTGCCAGTAGACGATGCCGGTCATCTGCGGGGTGCCGCGCGACCAGTTCTCGAAGGGCTTCGAGGTGAAGTACGAGACCGGCATGGTGATCCGGCGCTCGTCCCACGTCCGTACGGTCAGGAAGGTCAGGGTGATCTCCTCGACCGTGCCCCACTCGCCGTCCACCACGACGGTGTCGCCGAGGCGCACCATGTCGCCGAAGGCGATCTGCAGTCCGGCGAACATGTTGCTGAGCGTCGACTGGGCGGCCACACCGGCGACGATGCCCAGCACACCGGCCGAGGCCAGCAGCGAGGCGCCCGCGGCGCGCATCGCCGGGAAGGTCAGCAGCATCGCGGCCACCGCGACCACACCGACGATCGCCGTGACCACCCGCATGATCAGCGACACCTGGGTGCGCACCCGGCGGACCCGGGCCGCGTCGTGGTGGGCGCGCGCGTAGCGGGTGTACGTCGACTCGACGATCGCGGCCGCGATCCGCACCACCAGCCAGGCGGTGGCCCCGATCAGGACCAGCGTCAGCGCCTGGCCGATGCCGACCCGGTGGTCGTGGAGCAGGCGCGCCTGGTCGTACGACCCTCTCAGCATCGCCGCGCAGAGCACGAGTTGGTAGGGCACGCGACCACGGCGCAGCAGACCCCACAGCGGGGTCTCGCTGTGCCGTTCGTCGGCCTTGCGCAGCAGCAGGTCGGTGAGCCAGCCGATGGCCAGCGTGAGCACGACCGAGCCGCCGATCACGATCAGCGGGCGGAGTACGTTCTCCATGCCTGCGAACCTAACCGGCTGAGGGGGGTCATGAACATGTGACTTCGGACAGGAACGGGGTACGGCCGCCGGAGGGCGTTGTCGGTCCCGGCTGGCACCATGGCCTCATGAACATCATGCTCTTTCACTCGACCTACGGCCTGCGGCCCGCGGTGCGCCAGGCCGCGGACCGGCTGCGCGGCGCCGGGCACGAGGTGTGGACCCCGGACCTCTTCGAGGGGCGTACGTTCGAGACGGTCGAGGAGGGCATGGCGTTCAACGAGGAGATCGGCAAGGACGAGCTGCTGAAGAGAGCGGTGCTGGCCGCGGCGCCCTACTCGGAGCGAGGGCTGGTGTACGCCGGGTTCTCGCTCGGCGCCTCCGTCGCGCAGACCCTCGCCCTCGGCGACGAGAGGGCGCGCGGGCTGCTGCTTCTGCACGGCACGTCGGACATCGCCGCCAACGCCTCGGTGGACGAGCTGCCGGTCCAGCTCCATGTGGCCGAGCCCGACCCGTTCGAGACGGACGACTGGCTGAGCGCCTGGTACCTGCAGATCGGCAGAGCCGGCGCGGACGTCGAGATCTACAGATACGCGGGCGCCGGGCACCTGTACACCGACCCCGGGCTCCCGGACTACGACGAGGAGGCGGCCGAGGCCACCTGGCGGGTGGCGCTCGGCTTCCTCGACAGCCTGTAGCGGGGGCTACACGGGGTCGTAGGTCCGCTCGACCTTCTGGGTGCCCGTGCGGGTGCGGTACGAGCGCTCCCAGGACGAGGTGGCGTTCTTGTCCGTGCGGTCGGACAGGACGTAGTAGTCCATCTGCGCGCGGTCGGCGGTGATGTCCAGGACGCCGTAGCCGTGCCGGTCGGTGTCGACCCAGTGGACATGGCGGTTGGCGGCCCTGATGACCGGCGCGGCGAGCGCGGAGACCGTGCCCTCCGGGACCTTCACGATGTCGTCGAGGTTGTCGGAGGTCACCGAGGTGACGACGAACTCCGTGGCGGCGGAGGCGGACAGGGGGTAGGTGCCGGCGTCGACCGGGACGTCGTTGGCCCACGCCATGTGGATGTCACCGGTCAGGAAGACGGTGTTGCGGATCGCGTTCGAGGTGAGGTGGGCCAGCAGTTCACGGCGGTCGTCGGTGTAGCCGTCCCACTGGTCGGTGTTCAGGGCGAGGCCGTCCTGCGGGAGGCTCAGCAGCTTCGCCAGCGGCTTGAGCAGGTCCGCGGTGAGCGAGCCGATGACGAACGGCGCGATCATCACCGAGTTGCCGACCAGGCGCCAGGTGGTGTCGGAGGCCTTCAACCCGGCCTTGAGCCAGTCGAGTTGGGCGCGCCCCGTGATGGTGCGGTCCGGGTCGTCGACCGAGCCGGAGCCGGTGGACGCCTGCTGGGAGCGGAAGGAGCGCAGGTCGAGCAGGGACAGGTCGGCGAGCTTGCCGAAGCGCAGCCGGCGGTAGGTGGTGCCCGCGATCGCCGGGCGCACCGGCATCCACTCGAAGTAGGCCTGCTTGGCGGCCGCCTTGCGGTCGCTCCAGGTGCCCTCGGCGCCCTCGGTGTGGTTGACCGCGCCGCCGGACCAGGCGTTGTCGGCGAACTCGTGGTCGTCCCAGATCGCCACGACCGGTGCCTTGGCGTGCAGCGCCTGAAGATCCGGGTCGGTCTTGTACTTGCCGTGCCGGGTGCGGTAGTCGGCGAGCGTGATGATCTCGTTGGCCGGCGCGTGCGGCCGTACGACCGTGCCGCGGGCCGCGTACTCACCGGACTTGTACTCGTAGACGTAGTCGCCGAGATGGAGCCAGGCGTCCAGGTCGCCGCGGGCCGCGAGATGGCGGTACGAGGCGAAGTAGCCGCCCTCCCAGTTGGCGCAGGAGACCACGCCGAAGCGCAGGCCGGACACGGCGGCGTCCGCCGCGGGCGCGGTGCGGGTGCGCGCCGCCGGGGAGTCCGTGCCGCCGGCCGAGAAGCGGAACCAGTAGTCGGTGGCCGGGGCGAGACCGCGGATGTCCGCCTTGACGGTGTGGTCGGAGGCGGCCGTCGCCGTGGTCGAGCCCTTGGCGACGATCGTCGTGAACGCCTTGTCCCGGGCGACGACCCAGCTCACCTCGGTGTCCGGGCCGAGCCCCGAGCCGGGTACGGCCTCGGAGACGGGCGTGACCCGGGTCCACAGCAGCACGCCGTCGGGCAGCGGATCGCCGGAGGCCACGCCGTGCAGGAACTGCGGTGTCTCGGCGGCCGCCCGGGCCGGCAGCGCGGCGGCGAGCGGGCCGGCCAGGACAGCGGTGGCCGCCGCGGCCTTGACGACCGTACGGCGGCGCGGGGCAAGCGAGTTGGAGCCGTCGTCGGCTCTGAATCGACTGGTCACGAGCGACCAGGTTACTGACCGGTATCAACGAGAGCGGGCGAACTCGCAAAAGTTCGCCCGCTCTTCCACTGGACGTCGGTTCAGGCCTTGAGGGCCGCGTCGATCACCTGGTTGAACTGAGCCACCGTCATCGGCGGGTTGTCCTGGCTGTCGACGGTCAGCTTCTTGCCGTCCATGACGAAGCTGGGGGTGCCGGTGACACCGTCCTTGTTGGTGTCCCAGGTCTTCGACATGGCGAGCGCCCAGGCGTCGTACTTGCCGCTCCTGACCGCGTTCTGGAACGCCGTGTTGTCCTTCAGGGCCGGGACCGTCTGGGCGACCTTGATGAGGTAGTCGTCGCTCTTGAACTTGTCGGTCGACTCGTCCGGGTGCCACTTCTTCGAGTACAGCGCGGTCTTGTACTCCAGGAAGGCCTCGTCGCTGACGTTCAGCGCGGCGCCCATCGCGGCCATCGCGGTCTTGGAGCCCTCGCCGCGCGAGCCGATCTGGCCCTTGCCGAGGGCGTCGCCGTCGAGGAAGGTGCCGCCGATGTACTGGATCTTGAACTTGCCGTCGTCGATGTCCTTCTTGACGGTCGAGCCGACGGTCTGCTCGAACTGGGCGCAGATCGGGCAGCGCGGGTCCTCGTAGACCTTGAGGGTCTTCTTGGCGCTCGCCTTGCCGATGACGACGGTCGTGCCGTCGGTGCCCGTGGTGTTGGCCGGGGCGACGACCTTCTCGTCCTTCACGGCCTCCCAGTGACCGGGCTTGTTGGCCTGGACGACGGCGTAGCCTATGCCGCCGGCCGCCGCGAGGACGGCGACGACCGAGGCGGCCACGATGATCTGCCGCTTGGCCTTGGCCTTCTTGGCCTGGCGCTCGCGCTCGGCGCGCAGCCGCTCACGGGCCGCCGTCTTCGCCGCCGCGCTGTTCCGCTTGCTCATATTGGTTTTCTCCATAGGGGACGCGCACACGTCGTACGCGGGATACGTGTGGGGGTGGGAACGCGCCCACCGCTGCGGGGCGCGCTCAGGGCTCTTCGGAGCGACGGACGCCGGTCAGACGAGCGGGACCGGGCACGGCGGGCCCCGCCGCCCCAGGGAGTGCACGAGCAGCCGGTCGCGGACCACCGGGGCGGGCGCGTCGGGGCGGCGTACGCCGTCCACCGCGGGCACCGGCCGTACGGCCACCGCGGCGACGGCCAGCAGCAGCGGACGGAAGGTCGTCGCGGTCAGCGCGCGCAGCAGCTGGGCCAGGGCCCGCTCCCCGCGGCGCAGCCAGACGGCCGCGAGCAGGCCGACACCGATGTGGGCGCCCAGCAGCAGCCAGGCGGTGCCCGGGGTGGCGCGGGCGAGCAGGTCCGAGAGGCGGTCGGTGCCGGTGCCGGTGACCCGGGTCAGCGGGACGCCGACCTGGGTGTCGCTGCCGCACAGCAGGTCCCAGCCGACGGAGCGCAGCGGCCCGGTGACGGGGCCGCCCGCGCGGCCGTAGCAGACGTGCTGGCCGGTGGTGAGGATCGTGTCGGAGGCCAGCTCCAGCGGGATCAGCAGACCGGCGATCGGCCCGAAGCCGCGCTCGCGGCCGGCCAGCGCGTAGGAGACCGCGAACACGGTGACGGCGACGGCGGCCACCGTGTTCAGCGGCAGCGGGACCCGGGACAGCAGCACGTGCGACGCGGTGCTGAGCGTCACGACCAAGGCCGTGAACAGCGCCGCGCGGAGCGCTCTGAGTCGGGTCCCGGATATGTCCATGGTGTGCAGAGTGTGTCACGGGCTCCGGTAAGGGACCCCTAAAACCTGCCTGTGAGAGTGCGGACCGTTAGAGACCCGGAATCCGGCCGTTGCGGAACAGGTCCACGAAGATCTGGTGGTCGCTTCGCGCGCGTGCGCCGTAACCGTGCGCGAAGTCGGTGAGCAGGCCCGCGAAGCCGTCCTCGTCCGCCGCGATCGCCGCGTCGATGGCCCGCTCGGTGGAGAACGGCACCAGTGACTCGCCCGAGGTGTCGTCCGCCGCCGCGTGCATGGTGGCCGTGGCCCGCCCCAGGTCGGCGACGACGGTCGCGATCTCCTCCGGGTCGTCGATGTCGCCCCAGTCCAGGTCGACCGCGTACGGCGACACCTCGGCGACCAGCTGTCCCGCGCCGTCCAGCTCGGTCCAGCCCAGCCACGGGTCCGCGTGCTGCTGCAGGGCGCGCTGGGAGATCACCGTGCGGTGGCCCTCGTGCACGAAGTAGTCCCGGATCGCCGGGTCGGTGATGTGCCGGGAGACCGCCGGGGTCTGGGCCTGCTTGATGTAGATCACGACGTCGTTCTCCAGGGCGTCGCTGTGGCCCTCCAGGAGGATGTTGTACGACGGCAGACCGGCCGAACCGATACCGATGCCCCGGCGTCCGACCACGTCCTTCACCCGGTAGGAGTCCGGGCGGGCCAGGGACGAGTCCGGCAGGGTCTCCAGATAGCCGTCGAAGGCCGCGAGGACCTTGTAGCGGGTGGCCGCGTCCAGCTCGATGGAGCCACCGCCCGGGGCGAAGCGGCGCTCGAAGTCACGGATCTCCGTCATCGAGTCCAGCAGCTCGAAGCGGGTCAGCGAGCGGGCCGCGCGCAGGGCGCCCAGAAGCGGGCCCTCGGCGGTGTCCAGGGTGAACGGCGGCACCTCGTCGCTCTTCGCGCCGGTCGCCAGCGCGTGGATCCGCTCGCGGTACGCGCCCGCGTACACCTCCACCAGCTCGCTGATCTGCCCGTCGCTGAGCGCCTTCGCGTACCCGATCAGCGCGATCGAGGCGGCGAAGCGCTTCAGGTCCCAGGTGAAGGGGCCGACGTAGGCCTCGTCGAAGTCGTTGACGTTGAAGATCAGCCGGCCGTTGGAGTCCATGTACGTGCCGAAGTTCTCCGCGTGCAGGTCGCCGTGGATCCACACGCGCGAGGTGCGCTCGTCGAGGTACGGGCCGCCGCGCCGCTCGGCGGCGAGGTCGTGGTAGAAGAGGCACGCCGTGCCCCGGTAGAACGCGAACGCGGAGGCCGCCATCTTGCGGAACTTCACGCGGAACGCGGCCGGGTCGGCGGCCAGGAGCCGGCCGAAGGCGGTGTCGAAGACGGCGAGGATCTCGTCGCCGCGCTGCTCGTCGTTGAGCCGGGGTACCGACATCGCGGGGTGCCTCCTGGTGCATGGATGTGTACGACAGCGTTTCTGTCGTGTCCAACGGGCGAGGGGCCGCGGAAGTGCCCGCGACCCTCGCTGTGAAGGTACGCGGGGCTGCCGTCGGATTGTCAGTCCCGCGGCATAGACTTCGACGCTGACCCCAGGACTGTCCGCCAGCCCGTCGTCCAGCGTTTCCCTTGGAGGCCCGACCGTGTCAAAGCCGCCGTTCACGCACCTGCACGTCCACACCCAGTACTCGCTGCTGGACGGTGCCGCGCGGCTCAAGGACATGTTCGACGCGTGCAACGAGATGGGCATGACGCATATCGCCATGTCCGACCACGGCAACCTCCACGGGGCGTACGACTTCTTCCATTCCGCGAAGAAGGCCGGGGTCACCCCGATCATCGGGATCGAGGCGTATGTCGCCCCCGAGTCGCGGCGCAACAAGCGGAAGATCCAGTGGGGCCAGCCGCACCAGAAGAAGGACGACGTCTCCGGTTCCGGTGGTTACACCCACAAGACGATGTGGGCCGTGAACAAGACGGGTCTGCACAACCTCTTCCGGCTCTCCTCGGACGCGTACGCCGAGGGCTGGCTGCAGAAGTGGCCCCGGATGGACAAGGAGACCATCTCCCAGTGGTCCGAGGGGATCGTCGCCTCCACCGGCTGCCCCTCCGGCGAACTCCAGACCCGGCTGCGCCTGGGACAGTACGACGAGGCACTGAAGGCGGCCGCCGACTACCAGGACATCTTCGGCAAGGACCGCTACTTCCTGGAGCTGATGGACCACGGCATCGACATCGAGCACCGGGTCCGCGACGGCCTCCTGGAGATCGGCAGGAAGCTCGGCATCCCGCCCCTGGTGACGAACGACTCGCACTACACGTACGCGCACGAGGCGACCGCCCACGACGCCCTGCTGTGCATCCAGACCGGCAAGAACCTCTCCGACCCGGACCGCTTCAAGTTCGACGGCACCGGCTACTACCTGAAGTCCACGGACGAGATGTACGCCATCGACTCCTCGGACGCCTGGCAGGAGGGCTGTGCCAACACCCTCCTGGTCGCCGAGATGGTCGACACCGACGGCATGTTCGAGGCCAGGAACCTCATGCCGAAGTTCGAGATCCCCGAGGGCTACACCGAGGTCACCTGGTTCCGCGAGGAGACCATGCGCGGCATGCACCGCCGCTTCCCGGACGGCATCCCGGACGACCGTATGAAGCAGGTCGAGTACGAGATGGACACCATCATCTCGATGGGCTTCCCGGGCTACTTCCTCGTCGTCGCCGACTTCATCATGTGGGCCAAGAGCCAGGGCATCGCGGTCGGCCCCGGCCGAGGCTCCGCGGCCGGTTCGATCGTCGCCTACGCCATGGGCATCACCGACCTCGACCCGATCCCGCACGGTCTGATCTTCGAGCGGTTCCTCAACCCCGAGCGCATCTCGATGCCCGACGTCGACATCGACTTCGACGAGCGCAGGCGCGTCGAGGTGATCCGGTACGTGACCGAGAAGTACGGCGCCGACAAGGTCGCCATGATCGGCACCTACGGCAAGATCAAGGCCAAGAACGCGATCAAGGACTCCGCGCGCGTGCTGGGCTACCCGTACGCGATGGGCGACCGCCTCACCAAGGCGATGCCCGCCGACGTCCTCGGCAAGGGCATCGACCTCGACGGCATCACCAACCCGAGCCACCCCCGCTACAACGAGGCGGGCGAGATCCGGGGCATGTACGAGAACGAACCGGACGTCAAGAAGGTCATCGACACCGCCAAGGGCGTGGAGGGCCTGGTCCGGCAGATGGGTGTGCACGCCGCCGGCGTGATCATGTCCAGCGAGCCCATCGTCGACCACGCCCCGGTCTGGGTGCGGCACACCGACGGCGTGACCATCACCCAGTGGGACTACCCGAGCTGTGAGTCGCTCGGCCTGCTGAAGATGGACTTCCTCGGCCTGCGCAACCTGACGATCATGGACGACGCCGTCAAGATGGTGAAGTCCAACAAGGGCATCGACCTGGACCTGCTGGCCCTGCCGCTCGACGACCCGAAGACCTTCGAACTGCTCCAGCGCGGTGACACCCTGGGCGTCTTCCAGTTCGACGGCGGCCCCATGCGCTCCCTGCTGCGCCTGATGAAGCCCGACAACTTCGAGGACATCTCCGCCGTCTCCGCGCTGTACCGTCCGGGCCCGATGGGCATGGACTCGCACACCAACTACGCCCTGCGCAAGAACAAGCTCCAGGAGATCACCCCGATCCACCCCGAGCTGGAGGAGCCCCTCAGGGAGGTCCTGGACGTCACCTACGGCCTGATCGTGTACCAGGAGCAGGTGCAGAAGGCCGCGCAGATCATCGCCGGGTACTCGCTCGGCGAGGCCGACATCCTCCGCCGTGTGATGGGCAAGAAGAAGCCCGAGGAACTGGCGAAGAACTTCACCATCTTCCAGGCCGGCGCCCAGAAGAACGGCTACAGCGACGAGGCGATCAAGGCCCTGTGGGACGTGCTGGTCCCGTTCGCCGGCTACGCGTTCAACAAGGCGCACTCGGCCGCGTACGGCCTGGTCTCGTACTGGACCGCCTATCTCAAGGCCAACCACCCCGCCGAGTACATGGCCGGTCTGCTCACCTCGGTCAAGGACGACAAGGACAAGTCGGCCGTCTATCTGAACGAGTGCCGGCGCATGGGCATCAAGGTGCTCCCGCCGAACGTCAACGAGTCGGTGCACAACTTCGCCGCCCAGGGCGACGACGTGATCCTCTTCGGCCTGGAGGCCGTCCGCAACGTCGGTACGAACGTGGTGGAGTCGATCATCAGGAGCCGCAAGGCCAAGGGCAAGTACGCCTCCTTCCCCGACTACCTCGACAAGGTCGAGGCCGTCGCCTGCAACAAGCGCACCACGGAGTCGCTGATCAAGGCGGGCGCCTTCGACTCCCTGGGGCACACCCGCAAGGGCCTCACCGCGCACTTCGACTCCATGATCGACAACGTGGTCGCGGTCAAGCGCAAGGAGGCCGAGGGGCAGTTCGACCTCTTCGGCGGGATGGGTGACGAGGGCTCCGACGAGCCGGGCTTCGGCCTCGACGTGGAGTTCACCCCCGAGGAGTGGGACAAGACCTATCTGCTCGCCCAGGAGCGGGAGATGCTCGGTCTCTATGTCTCCGACCACCCGCTCTTCGGCCTGGAGCACGTGCTGTCCGACAAGGCCGACGCGGGCATCGCCCAGCTCACCGGCGGTGAGCACGCCGACGGGGCCGTGGTGACCATCGGAGGCATCATCTCCGGCCTCCAGCGCAAGATGACCAAGCAGGGCAACGCCTGGGCGATCGCCACCGTCGAGGACCTCGCCGGCTCCATCGAGTGCATGTTCTTCCCGGCGACGTACCAGCTGGTGTCGACCCAACTCGTCGAGGACGCCGTGGTCTTCGTCAAGGGCCGCCTCGACAAGCGCGAGGACGTGCCCCGGCTGGTCGCGATGGAGCTCCAGGTCCCCGATCTGTCCAACGCGGGCACCAACGCGCCGGTGATCCTCACCATCCCGGTCACCCGGGTCACCCCGCCGATGGTCAACCGCCTCGGTGAGATCCTCAGCCACCACAAGGGTGAGAGCGAGGTCCGCATCAAGCTCCAGGGCCCGACCAAGACGACCGTGCTACGGCTCGACCGGCACCGGGTGAAGCCGGACCCGGCGCTCTTCGGTGACCTGAAGGTACTGCTGGGCCCGTCCTGCCTGGCGGGTTGACCTCGCCGCGCCGCTCGCGCGAAGAGGGCGTACCCGTGGACCGGGTACGCCCTCTCTGTGTGCCTGGGTCTCAACAACCCTTATGCAGATGTCAGTTGTGACCGAAGCTCTTCTGCCGCCCCTTGCGGGCCATGTCGCCCGGGGTGACCTGCGTGGCACGCTGCTCGGCCTGCGCCTCCATCGAGGTCTGCTCGGCCTGCTGCTGACCGCGCTCGGTCTGCGGCTGCTTGCGGTTCTGCTTCTTGTTCTTGGCCATGGTGATCTGCCTCCTGTGGGGGATCTAGGGGCCAGGGCCGGGATCAGATTCACATAGGCTGACAAAGAACGCATTTCGGATAATTACCGTCCGTTACAGGGCTTGTCGGAGCGCGCGGGCGGCGGACGGGCCTCGAAACGCCACGCCGAAGATCGAGTTCGGACCGTTAACACCTGCGCGGTCGGGCAGACTCGAAGGAAGCCCGAAGCAAACCTCCCGGAAAGAGGGTGGATCGCGTGGACCGCTGCATCGTCCTGGTGGACGCCGGGTATCTGCTGGGTGCCGCCGCGAGTCTCCTCGCCGGGGAGCCCTCCCGCTCCCGCATCACCGTCGACCACGCCGCCCTCATCCAGGGCCTGCGCGAACGCGCCGAGTCGGACACCGAACGGCCGCTGCTGCGCATCTACTGGTTCGACGGCGCCCCCGACCGCGTCCCACAGCCCGAGCACCGCCGGCTGCGGGTGATGCCCCGGGTCACGGTCCGGCTCGGCGCCCTGACCCGCAGCGACGGACGCTGGGCGCAGAAGGGCGTCGACGCCGCCATGCACGCCGAGCTGACCGAGCTGGCCAGGAACCGCGCCTGCTCCGACATCGTCCTCGTCACCGGCGACGGCGATCTGCTGCCGGGCATGATGGCCGCCAAGGAGCACGGGGTCGCCGTACACCTGTGGGCCGTGCAGGCGGCCGACGGGGACTACAACCAGTCCGAGGACCTGGTCGCCGAGGCGGACGAGCGGCGGGTGCTCGACCGTACCTGGATCACCAAGGCCGTACGGGCCAAGGAGCTCGGCGGGATCTGTGCGCCGTCACCCGTGCCGCGGCCCGAGATCGCCGCGATCCTGTCGGCGCCGCTGCCGGACGCACCGCTCTCGGCGGCGCCCGAGCGGGCCGTCGAGGACGGCGAGCACGCGCCCGCGATCGCCGGCTCCGAGAACGGCACACAGGAGCGTGTGCCCGCGCCCAAGGGCGTCCCCACGCCCAAGGACCTCGCCGCCCTGCGCGCGCCGGGCGTCCAGCCCGCCCAGCACCCCGCCAACGCGACCCTGCGCTGGTCCTCCGACAAGGGCTGGGTCGACCGGCCGCCCGCCGAGCCCGCCGAGGCCGCCTCCATGCCGACGCTGGCGCAGCTGACCACGGCGGAGCAGCGGTGGGCCGACCGGGAGGAGGACATCACCACGGTCGGCGGTGATCCGTACGAGGTCGGACAGGTGTTCGCGCGGCGATGGATGGAGCGGCTGGGGGACCAGAGTCATCTGCAGAAGCTGTCCGGGATGTATCCGCGCATCCCGCACCGGATCGACGGCGAGCTGCTGCGGTACGCGGCGCGCTTCGGACTGCTGGCCCACAAGGACGACCAGATCGACGAACACGACCGTTACGCCATTCGGGCCGGTTTCTGGCGGGAGATCGACGTGCGCACGGCGGCGGAGCACGCGTCCGCAGGGGAGTAGTTCTTTACCGGCGGATTTGTGGTTGTGGACCTCCCCGAGACCGGGCGGGGCCTTCGGACCACGTACCCTCGTGCCTTGTGAGTACGCGCGCGGCACAGGCACTTCGGCACGGTGGCGATGTCGTGTGCGCGGTGCGCGGGCTGACCAAGACCTATCCGGCGGTGCGGGGACGGCGCGGCGCGCCGGGGGCCCCCGCGGTCCGGGCCACCGACGACGTGCGCCTCGACATCCGCCGCGGTGAGATCTTCGGGCTCCTCGGGCCCAACGGCGCCGGCAAGTCCACCCTCGTACGGCAGCTGACCGGGCTGATGCGGCCCGATGCCGGGCGCGTGGAGATCCTCGGACACGACATCGTCAAGCACCCCGAGCGGGCCTCCCGGATCCTCGCCTACCTGGGGCAGGAGTCCACCGCCCTGGACGAGCTGACCGTGTCGCTGGCCGTCGAGACGACCGGGCGGCTGCGCGGCCTGGAGGCGCGCCAGGCACGCGGTGAGCGGGACGCCGTACTCGAGGAACTCGGTCTCACGGTCCTTGCCGGGCGGGCGCTCAAGAAGCTGTCCGGCGGACAGCGGCGGCTGGCGTGTCTCGCCGCCGCGCTGGTCGGGGAGCGACCGCTGCTGGTGCTGGACGAGCCGACCACCGGGATGGACCCCGTGGCGCGGCGTGCCGTGTGGGCCGCGGTCGACCGGCGGCGGGCCGAGCGGGGGACGACGGTTCTTCTCGTCACCCACAACGTGATCGAGGCCGAGACCGTGCTGGACCGGGTCGCCGTGCTCGACCAGGGGCGGGTGATCGCCTGTGACACGCCCGCCGGCCTCAAGGAGCAGGTGGCCGGGGAGGTGCGGGTCGAGCTGGTGTGGCGCGAGACGGCGCCGCTGCACGTCCCCGAGGTCGCCGCGCTGCGCGAACGGGCCGTGGAGGCCGGGCGGCGCTGGACGCTGCGGCTCGTGCCCGAGGAGGCGCGCGCGGTCGTCGCCACGGTCACCGGCGGGGCCGCCTTCGCGGCGCTGGACGACTTCACGCTGGCCACGCCCAGCCTGGAGGACGTGTATCTGGCGCTGGGCGGGGCGGCGCGCGGGCTGGTGAAGGCGTGAGCGTGAGGGGCGTGAGCGTGAGCGGGATGTCCGCCGGGACCGTACAAGGTGTCGTGTCCCTACGGACGGCCGTGCCGGGTCGGATGGCCGTGTCCGTGCAGGGACGGGAGAGCGCGTCCGTGGGGGACGGCGTGCGCGCCGCAGGGAAGGAGCGCAGCTCGTCGTGAGTGTCGTACCCGCCGAGATGCTGCCCGGTGCCGCGGCCGAGGAGGCCGACGGTGCGCCGGGCGAGGAGGAACTCGGACCGAGGGCCCGGATGTGGCCGTCGCTCGTCGCCGTGTACCGCGCGCAGCTGTCGCGGGCCCGCGTCGCGCGGATACCGCTGCTGTTCGTGGCGACCTTCCAGTCGGTCGGCATCATGATCATGCTGCGCGGGGTCGTGGACGCGGGTGGCGACGACGCCCGGTTCGTGGTCGCCGGAGGGTCCGTGCTGGTCGTGGCCTTCGTCGGGCTGAACCTGCTCGCCCAGTACTTCGGACAGCTGCGGGGCAACGGGGGGCTCGACCACTACGCGACGCTGCCGGTGCCGCCCGCGGCGGTGGTGCTGGGGGCGGCGGGGGCGTACGCGTCCTTCACCGTGCCCGGGACCGTGGTGACCGCGATCTTCGGGAGCGTGCTGTTCGGGCTGCCGCTGGCGCATCTGTGGGTGCTGCTCGCCGTGATCCCGCTCGCGGGAGCGGCGCTGTCGGGACTGGGGGCGGCGCTGGGGCTGCTCGCGCCGCGGCCCGAACTGGCGACCCTGCTGGGGCAGCTGGGCATGTCGGTGGCCCTGCTGCTCGGAGTGCTGCCGGCCGACCGGATGCCGGAGCTCGTGCGGTTCGCCCGGGATCTGCTGCCGTCGACCTACGGCGTGGAGGCTTTCGCACGGACCTTCGGACCGCATCCCGACTGGGCGTTCGTCGTCGGTGACCTGGCCGTCTGCGCCGGGGTGGGCGTCGCCTCGCTGACCGTCGCCACCTGGGCGTACCGTCGGGCGGCCGTCCGGTGACGCGCCGCACAGGCGGGCCTGGCACGATGTCAGGGTGACCGCACCGTTGACTCCGCCACCGCCTCCGCATGAACAGTCCTCGCAGAACGCGTGGCAGCCGCCGGCTGCCGGGTATGCGCCTCCCGCCGCGCGCGACGCGGCCTGGGACGGTACGTACGGACAGGACGGGCCCGGGATGAAGACCGAAGTGCGGGACGCCGCCGTGATCACGGTGGCCGTGGCGCTCGGTGGGGTGCTGCTCGGGGTGCTGTGGTGGTGGCTGGCGCCGCATGTGCCGCTGGTCGGGGACGTCGTGGACAAGAGCTGGGTCGTCTATCTCGCCGACAGCGAGGGGGAGCAGGCGGTCGGGGTGGACGGAACGTTCACGCTGCTCGCGCTGGGGTTCGGTGCGGTGAGCGCGCTGGGCGTGTTCTTCTGGCGGCGGCGTGGGGGTGTGCCGCTCGTGGTGGCGCTGGGGGTCGGGGGGCTGCTCGGGTCTCTGCTGGCCTGGCGGCTGGGTGTGTGGCTCGGTCCCGCGCAGGATGTGATCGCGCATGCCAAGCAGGTGGGGAAGGGGGTCACCTTCTCGGCGCCGCTGAAGCTGGGGGCGAAGGGGGCGGTGCTGGCGTGGTCGCTGGCGGCGCTGCTGGTGCATCTGGGGTTGACGGCGCTGTTCGGTCCCCGGGATCCGGATCCGTACCAGCAGGGGCCCGCGCAGCAGGATCCCTACGGCGCCCCACTCCCGTAGACCGGTTTCTCGCCCCCACCGCCCTTACCCGTCCCATCCCCAGGGGCTGCCGCCCCTTCGACCCCGCGCCCTGGGGGCTGCTGCCCCAGACCCCCGCCATCGGCCTGAACGGCCTCGTCCTCAAACTCCCCCGGAGGGGGCACCCCCAGACGGGCTGAATCACACGGACCGGCGTTTGAGGGTGCGGTTTCCTTCGATGGGTGGGAGGTCAGGACGGGCGGTGGCCGTGGTTGGAGCGGCCCTTCTTGACGCGCCACTTGCGCTTGCGGGTTCTCTTCGACATGTCTCTCGTTCTTAACCGAGCGAGAGACCGGCGTCGAGGGGTCACGCGCGGCCGATGGGGGCCACCACCGCTTCGGTGAGCTTCGTGAGGTCCTCGGGGGAGAGTTCGACCTCCAGGCCGCGGCGGCCCGCCGAGACGCAGATCGTGGGGTGGGCGGAGGCGGAGGCGTCCAGGACCGTGGGGAGTTTCTTCCGCTGGCCGAGGGGGGAGATGCCGCCCCGGACGTAGCCCGTGGTGCGTTCGGCGAGGGTGGGGTCGGCCATCGCCGCTCGTTTCCCGCCCACCGCGGTGGCCAGCGACTTGAGGTCCAGGGTGCCCGCCACCGGGACCACGGCCACGGTCAGCGTGCCGTCCACGTCCGCCACGAGTGTCTTGAAGACGCGCTCCGGGGACACCCCCATCGCCTCCGCCGCCTCCTCGCCGTACGAGGGGTGCGCGGGGTCGTGGTCGTAGGCGTGGATCGTGAAGGGCACGCCCGCCGCCGTGAGGGCCACCGTCGCCGGTGTGCCGCCCTGCTGCTGTTTCTTCGACTTCTTCGCCATCCCGGCCTTCACAAGTGATGTCAGTTGAGGCTCGTCCGGCCGCGCGTCAGGTCCGACGCGGGCAGTGACGGCAGGCTACGGATGATGGCCGTCTCGGAGCGAAGGAGTTTCAGCTCGTCGCGGAGCCGGGACGCGGTGTCGGGAGCCTGGAGGAGGCGTTGTTTGGTGGGGGTGTCCAGCATCATCGCCGCCGCGACCAGGTAGGAGACCACCGCCGGTTCGTCGGGGAGGTCGGCGCCCGTGGACAGCGACCGCTCCCGCGCGCCCGCCAGGCGCTTCTGGTACTGGCGGAAGGCCCGCAGCACCCCCTCGGCGAGCGCGCCCGCCTCGTCGCCCCGTTCCTCCGGGAGCTCCTCGAGTTCGGCCGTGAGATAGGGGCCCGAGGCATCCAGGGAGACGACGCGGACACGGGTGGTTCCCGTCGCCAGGACCTCGTACGTGCCGTCCTCCCGCTCGCGGATCGTCGCCGCGTCCGCCACACAGCCCACGCCGTGGAACGACTTCAGCGGATCGGTCCCGAAGCCGGCCGCCGGGCCGCGCTCCGGCACCGCCGTGGGATCCGGCATGCCGGGCGCGCTCGGCGCCACCTCGTGGCCGTCGCGGATCGCCACGACGGCGAACCGGCGCGGTTCCTCCTCGGGGGTCTTGAGCAGGTCGCGCATCATGGCGCGATAGCGCTCCTCGAAGACGTTCAGCGGGAGCACCAACCCCGGGAACAGCACCGAGTTCAGGGGGAAGAGCGGGAGACGGACGATGGTCACGGCGCAAGAGCCTAATGGTCGGCGGAGCGGGCGCGTCCGCCATGGTCACCGAGCGGCTCCCGAGGGGGCGGTTCCAGAGCCTCCGAGCAGTGGCCGACGACGTCCGCGCGCATCTTCAGGAAGAGGGCCAGCGGGTCGTCCGACAGGTGGTCCCACGGGAAGGACGTGGCGTACGGGCCGATCAGCCGCAGTTGGGCGAGCGCGTCCTGCCGGCGCTCCAGGCGCACGAGGACGTACACCAGTTTGTTACGTATCTCGGCCGGCCAGGGCGTCGCCGCCGGGAAGCGGGCCGAGAGGGCGATCGCCCGGTCGGCCGCCGCCTCCAGCCGCTCGCGCGGCACCTGGCTGTCGGCGCCGCCGGTCAGACAGGCGAAGGCCGCCCGGGACGGCAGCGCCTGCAGGAGCGAGTCGTCCTGGGCGTCCTGGGCGGCCCGGTCGGCGAAGTCGAAGCACTCGCGGTACGAGCCCTTCCAGGAGGCCGCCAGATAGCGCAGGGCGGCCGTGTGGCAGCCGTAGTGGTGCGGGGCGCGGCGCAGTGCCGCCTCCCAGAGCTCGCCGAAGTACTTGTGGCCCGCGCCCGCGCCGCGCGCGTGGTCCAGCGCGATCCGCCACGGCACCGGGTCGCGGTCGTCGCCCCGCGCCGCGGCCGTGATCATCGGGCTCACCTCGCGCAGCAGCTCAGCGCGCGCCGGGGAGTCCCAGGCGCGGTCCACCGCGAGCTGGGCACGCAGCAGCAGGACGTCCGGGTCGTGGGGCGTGTCCGCGTACCACTGCTCCAGCCACTCGACGCGTGAGCGCGCGAAGGCCGTCAGCCGTCTGGCGTAGCGGTCGCGGTACTCCCACTCGCCGCGCGCGCGGGTGCCGGTCAGCAGCGCGGACACCGGGCCGTACTCGCCGCGCGCGGCGGCGACCAGCGCGGGGCCGAGCCGGTCGTCGGGCGCGTCGAGCAGGACCTCGTCGTCGGCCGGCAGGCCGAAGGCGTCCGCGGGCGGCGCGGAGGCGGCGGGGTGCTGAGCGGTCCGGGGGGTCCGGGCCGCGCGGCTGAAGGGGTGCAGCAGTGCCATGGTGTCGACCATTGAAAGGCCGCAGGTCAGGGGTGCGCCAGCGGGAAGGGGCAACTCATCGAAAGTTGTACGCCCGGCAGTCAAGACACCGTAAAGGTCCTATGTGCAACAACTGTCCGGCATATGGAGATCCCGTGATGATCGGATCCGGGCGGTGATCAGTTGCGGCGCAGCAGCCGCGTCGCCCCGGCCGCCACCGTGGTCGCCAGCACCCAGCCCAGCAGGATCATCATCGCGGCCAGCCACTGCCAGCCACCGCGCAGCTGCCAGACCCCGACCTGCCCCAGATCGATGACCGGCAGCAGCAGGTCCAGCGCGAACAGCGCCGGGTTCCACGGCGGATGCGCCCCCGGCTGCAGCGGCGGATGACTCGCGTGCGCGAAGGCCAGCGAGCCCGCCGCCCACAGCACCGCCATCCACACCGCGGCCCGCCCCGGCCGGTATCCGTAGGCCACCGTCCAGTCCTGCGCGTATCCCCACAGCTTCGCGGCGACCGGCAGGCTCTCCCGGCGCCGGCGCTGCTTGGCCAGCAGCACCTCGCGCGCGTCCTCGTCCTCACCGCCCGCCCGCAGCACGGCGGCCAGGCGCTCGTACGGCTCCGGGTTGTACTCGGCGGTCGCCGCGGCCACCCACTCCAGCCGCTCCTCCAGCGGGAAAGGCCCCTGCGGTACGAGGTTCTCGTACTGGAAACCGCCCATGTGCAGGTTGCCCGGGGCCGGCCAGGCGCTCGACCGGTCGATCAGGTTGACCACCCGTGCCCCCGACAGGACGACCTTGCCGCGCTGCGGCTTCTCGCCGAGGAACCGCAGTTCCGGTGTCTGGACGCGGCGCAGCGACAGCTCCTGGTCGTCGGTGAAGGCGAACCGCGCCCGCTCCAGGTCGACCGCGTCCCCGAACCGGCCGTCGTCCAGGCGCACCCCGCCCTGGGCCTCGAACCGCTGGATGCGCGTCCCGCGCGCGGGTGTCGCCCCGCTCAGCATCGACGCCCCGACGCCGGCCGGGGTCAGATAGAGCGTGCGCCCGACGGTCAGCTGGGGCGCGTTCAGCGCGAGCCGGCCGTACGGGTTGGCGAGGCGCGCCCCGCGCAGGCTCAGCGACACACCGACCTTGGCGCTGCGCAGGCTCAGCTCGCCCTCCGACTCCAGCAGCTCGGCCTGGAGGTCCTGGCCGACCGTCATGCCGTCGGCGGCGATGGAGCGCCCGGAGCGGTCCCGGCGGACGATCGCCTGGTTGAGCATCAGATCCGTGCCGATGTGCGCGTCGGTGAGCCGGACACCGTTGTGGAACCGGCAGCGCGGCAGATGCAGATCGCCCTCCGTGTGCACCCGGGCCGCCTCCAGCCGGGGCACCGAGCAGCCGATCATCCGCATCGTCGTGAAGCGGGCCTCCGGCAGCAGGACGTCCCGCTCGAAACGGCAGCCGCGCATTTCCACGTACGGCGTCACGATCCCGCCCGCGAGATCCATCGTGCCGCTGATCTGCACACCGGCCAGCTTCAGCGAGGACACCCGGCCCGCGAGCGCCGGCGGCCCGTCCAGCAGCAGCCAGCACACGATCCGCGCCCGTACGGTCCGCCCGGGCCCCCAGGGGTGTCCGCCGTGCGGATCGTCGACGACCGGGTCCCCGCTGCTCAGGTCGTACACGCTGCCGTTGCGGAAGGCCTGCCACATACCGGCCTCGGCGGCGGTCAGATCGTCCGGCAGCTCGCCGGCGTCTCCTCCGGCACGCAAGCCGGCCCCCTCGGTCACTGCTCCTCCAGTCCCTGTGCTCGCACAACCGTTCATGCCCGTTGGTCAACACCCGAAGCACAGGACGTGAAGGCGATCTTCCGGGTTCCCCCGGCCGTTCTGTATCAGCCATTGATACGCGCGGACGACGCCGGACCCCCGTCTGAGAGAATTGAGTCCGTGATCTCCCGAATCGATCTGCGCGGCGACGCCCTCCCCGAGGGCCCCGCCCTGCGCGACCTGCTGCCCCGAGCCGACTTCGACGTTCAGGCCGCCCTCGAGAAGGTGCGTCCGATCTGCGAGGCCGTGCATCATCGGGGCGACGCGGCGCTGATCGACTTCGCCGAGAAGTTCGACGGGGTGAGGCTGAAGCAGGTCCGGGTGCCCGCCGAGGCGCTCACCAAGGCGCTCGACGAGCTCGACCCGGCCGTGCGCGCGGCCCTGGAGGAGTCCATCCGGCGCGCCCGTCTCGTCCACCGCGAGCAGCGCCGTACGACGCACACCACCCAGGTCGTGCCGGGCGGTTCCGTCACCGAGAAGTGGGTGCCGGTCGAGCGCGTCGGGCTGTACGCGCCCGGCGGCCGCTCGGTCTACCCCTCCTCGGTGGTCATGAACGTCGTGCCCGCTCAGGAGGCCGGCGTCGAGTCCATCGCCCTCGCCTCGCCCGCCCAGGCCGAGTTCGACGGGCTCCCGCACCCGACGATCCTCGCCGCCTGCGCGCTGCTCGGCGTCGACGAGGTGTACGCCGCCGGGGGCGCCACCGCCGTCGCGATGTTCGCGCACGGCACCGAGTCCTGCGCGCCCGCCAACATGGTCACCGGCCCCGGCAACATCTGGGTCGCCGCGGCCAAGCGCTACTTCACCGGCAGGATCGGCATCGACGCCGAGGCCGGTCCGACCGAGATCGCGGTCCTGGCCGACGAGTCCGCCGATCCGGTGCACGTCGCCGCCGACCTGATCAGCCAGGCCGAGCACGACCCGCTGGCCGCCGCCGTCCTGGTCACCGACTCCGTGGCGCTCGCGGACGCGGTCGAGAAGGAGCTGGAGGCGCAGGTCGCGGCCACCAAGCACATCGAGGACCGGATCGTGCCCGCCCTGAACGGCCGGCAGTCCGCGATCGTCCTCGTCGACGGCGTCGAGGAGGGGCTCCGGGTCGTCGACGCGTACGGCGCCGAGCACCTGGAGATCCAGACGGCCGACGCCGCCGCCGTCGCCGACCGGGTGAGGAACGCGGGCGCCGTCTTCATCGGCCCCTGGGCGCCGGTCTCGCTCGGCGACTACGCGGCCGGCTCCAACCACGTCCTGCCCACCGGCGGTTGCGCCTGCCACTCCTCGGGTCTGTCGGTCCAGTCCTTCCTGCGCGGCATCCACATCGTCGACTACACACAGGACGCGCTGGCCGAGGTCGCGCATCACGTGGTCACGCTGGCGGAGGCGGAGGACCTGCCGGCCCACGGGGCGGCGATCAAGGCAAGGTTCGGCTGGAAGGTACCGGCGAGCAAGTGAACTTCGGAATCGACGATCTCCCCGTACGGGACGAGCTGCGGGGCAAGTCCCCTTACGGCGCGCCCCAGTTGGACGTCCCCGTACGGCTGAACACCAACGAGAACCCCTACCGGCTGCCCGAGGCGCTGGTCGAGCGCATCACCGAGCGTGTCCGCGAGGCGGCCCGCGACCTCAACCGCTACCCGGACCGGGACGCCGTGGAGCTGCGCACCCGGCTCGCCGAGTACCTGACGGACACATCCGGTCACCGGGTCGGCCCGGCCAACGTCTGGGCCGCCAACGGCTCCAACGAGGTCATCCAGCAGCTGCTGCAGACCTTCGGCGGACCGGGCCGTACGGCGATCGGCTTCGAGCCGTCGTACTCGATGCACGGTCTGATCGCCCGGGGCACGGGCACGGGCTGGATCTCCGGTCCGCGCGACGCCGACTTCACCATCGACCTGGCGGCGGCGCGGAAGGCGATCGCCGAGCACCGGCCGGACGTCGTCTTCGTCACCACCCCGAACAACCCCACGGGCAACGCGGTCCCGCGCGAGACGGTCCTCGCGCTGTACGAGGCCGCGCAGGCCGCGAAGCCGTCGATGGTGATCGTGGACGAGGCCTACATCGAGTTCAGCCACGGCGACTCGCTGCTGCCGCTCATCGAAGGACGGCCGAATCTCGTCGTCTCACGGACCATGTCCAAGGCGTTCGGCGCCGCCGGTCTTCGCCTCGGCTACCTCGCCGCGCACCCCGCCGTCGTCGACGCGGTGCAGCTCGTACGGCTGCCCTACCACCTCTCGGCCGTCACCCAGGCGACCGCGCTGGCCGCCCTGGAGCACACCGACACGCTGCTGAAGTACGTCGAGCAGCTGAAGTCGGAGCGGGACCGGCTGGTGAGCGAGCTGCGGGCGGCCGGATACGAGGTCGTGGAGTCGGACGCGAACTTCGTGCAGTTCGGGCGGTTCGAGGGGGAGGGCGGCTCGCACGCCGCCTGGCAGAGGATCCTCGACCACGGGGTGCTGGTCCGGGACAACGGCATTCCGGGATGGCTGCGGGTGTCCGCCGGAACCCCGGAGGAGAACGACGCGTTCCTCGACGCGGTACGCGCACTGAAGAAGGAGCACAGTTCATGAGCCGCGTGGGACGCGTGGAACGAGTCACCAAGGAGACGTCGGTGCTCGTCGAGATCGATCTCGACGGCAGCGGCAAGGTCGATGTGTCGACAGGCGTCGGCTTCTACGACCACATGCTCGACCAGCTCGGCCGGCACGGTCTGTTCGACCTGACCGTGAAGACCGAGGGCGATCTGCACATCGACTCGCACCACACCATCGAGGACTCCGCCCTCGCGCTCGGCGCCGCCTTCAAGCAGGCGCTCGGCGACAAGGTGGGGATCTACCGCTTCGGGAACTGCACGGTCCCGCTGGACGAGTCCCTGGCCCAGGTGACCGTCGACCTGTCCGGCCGCCCCTACCTCGTGCACACCGAGCCCGAGAACATGGCGCCGATGATCGGCGCGTACGACACCACGATGACCAGGCACATCCTGGAGTCCTTCGTCGCCCAGGCCCAGATCGCGCTGCACGTGCACGTGCCGTACGGTCGAAACGCCCACCACATCGTGGAGTGCCAGTTCAAGGCGCTGGCGAGGGCGCTGCGGTACGCGAGCGAGCGCGACCCGCGGGCCGCCGGCATCCTCCCCTCCACGAAGGGCGCGCTGTGACCGGGCTGTCGACCGTCCTCATCGTCGTCGGCCTCTTCCTGGTCGGCGGCATCATCTCCTTCGTCAAGCAGGGGATGCCCAAGCAGCTGATCGTGCTGCTGTCGATCGGCGCCGCGATGTGCCTGGTCGCCGGGATCATGCGGCTGGAGGTGTGGAATTGAGCGCTCCGTCCAAGAAGGTCGTCGTGTTCGACTACGGCTTCGGGAACGTGCGGTCCGCAGAGCGCGCCCTCGCCCGCACCGGGGCCGACGTCGAGATAACCCGTGACTTCGACCGGGCCATGAACGCCGACGGTCTGCTGGTGCCGGGCGTCGGCGCCTTCGCCGCCTGTATGCGGGGGCTCAAGGAGGCGCGCGGCGACTGGATCATCGACCGCCGACTGTCCGGCGGGCGCCCGGTGATGGGCATCTGCGTGGGCATGCAGATCCTGTTCGCGCGCGGTATCGAGCACGGCGTGGAGACCGAGGGCCTCGACGAGTGGCCCGGCTCCGTCGAGCCGCTCCAGGCCGAGATCGTGCCGCACATGGGCTGGAACACCGTCGAGGCACCTGCCGGCTCCGAACTCTTCGCCGGGCTGGACGCCGACGCGCGCTTCTACTTCGTGCACTCCTACGCGGTCCACGACTGGTCCCTCGAAGTGCACAACCCGGCCATGCACGCACCCAGGGTGACCTGGACGACGCACGGCAAGCCCTTCGTCGCGGCCGTCGAGAACGGCGCCCTGTGGGCCACCCAGTTCCACCCCGAGAAGTCCGGCGACGCCGGAGCGCAGCTGCTCACCAACTGGATCGGAACCCTGTAGACCATGGCCAAGCTCGAACTCCTCCCCGCCGTCGACGTCCGCGACGGCCAGGCCGTACGCCTCGTGCACGGCGAGTCCGGGACCGAGACCTCCTACGGCTCCCCCCTTCAGGCCGCCCTCGCCTGGCAGCGGTCCGGCGCCGAGTGGCTGCACCTGGTCGACCTGGACGCCGCGTTCGGCACGGGTGACAACCGCGCGCTGATCGCCGAGGTGACGAAGGCGATGGACATCAAAGTGGAGCTGTCCGGCGGCATCCGCGACGACGACACCCTCGCCGCCGCCCTGGCCACCGGCTGCACCCGCGTGAACCTCGGCACGGCCGCACTGGAGACCCCGGAGTGGGTCGCCGAGGTCATCGCCGAGCACGGCGACAAGATCGCGGTGGGCCTCGACGTACGCGGCACGACCCTGCGCGGCCGTGGCTGGACCCGTGACGGCGGCGACCTCTACGAGACGCTGGAGCGCCTCGACAAGGAGGGCTGCGCGCGGTACGTGGTCACGGACATCGCCAAGGACGGCACGCTCCAGGGCCCCAACCTGGAGCTCCTGAGGAACGTCTGCGCGGCGACCGACCGCCCGGTCGTGGCCTCCGGCGGCGTGTCGTCCCTGGACGACCTCCGGGCCATCGCCGAGCTGGTACCCCTCGGTGTCGAGGGCTCCATCGTCGGGAAGGCCCTGTACGCGAAGGCGTTCACCCTGGAAGAGGCCCTGGAGGCGGTAGCGCAGTGAGCGATCTACGACGCGTCACGACCGGTGCGCCCTGGGAGGACGCGTTCGGCTACTCCCGCGCGGTGGAACTGCCGAACGGTCTGGTGCTGGTCTCCGGCTGCACGTCCATAGTGGACGGCGAGATCGCCGGGGGCGGCCCGTACGAGCAGGCGGTCAACGCCTTCAACGTCGCGCTGGCGGCCCTGGGACAGCTGGGGCTCGGCCGCGACGACGTGGTGCGCACGCGGATGTACATCACGCACGCACGGGACGTGGAGGACGTCGGACGGGCCCACAAGGAGATTTTCGGCACCGTCCGGCCCGCCGCGTCCATGCTCATCGTCTCCGGTTTCGTCGACCCCAGCCTGGTCGTCGAGGTCGAGGTGGAGGCATACCGAGGGGGGTCCGCATGACCCTCGCGGTCCGAGTCATCCCCTGCCTGGACGTGGACGGCGGCCGGGTCGTCAAGGGCGTCAACTTCCAGAACCTGCGCGACGCGGGCGACCCCGTCGAGATGGCCAAGGTCTACGACGCCGAGGGCGCCGACGAGCTGACGTTCCTGGACATCACCGCCTCGTCCGGCAACCGCGAGACCACGTACGACGTGGTGCGCCGTACGGCGGAGCAGGTCTTCATCCCGCTGACGGTCGGCGGGGGCGTGCGCACGGCGGAGGACGTGGACAAGCTGCTGCGGGCCGGCGCCGACAAGGTGGGTGTCAACACGGCGGCCATCGCTCGGCCCGAGCTGATCCGGGAGATCGCCGAGCGGTTCGGCCGGCAGGTGCTGGTCCTGTCGGTGGACGCGCGGCGCACCCCCGAGGGCACCTTCGAGGTGACGACCCACGGCGGCCGCAAGGGCACCGGCATCGACGCCGTCGAGTGGGCGCACCGGGCCGCCGAGCTCGGCGCGGGTGAGATCCTGCTCAACTCGATGGACGCGGACGGCACCAAGGACGGCTACGACCTGGAGATGATCGCCGCCGTGCGCAAGCACGTCACGGTTCCCGTCATCGCCTCCGGCGGCGCGGGCAGGCTGGCCGACTTCCCGCCGGCCATCGACGCGGGTGCGGACGCCGTGCTGGCGGCTTCCGTCTTCCACTTCGGCGATCTGCGGATCCGCGAGGTCAAGGACGCCCTGCGCGGGGCGGGACACCCCGTACGGTGACACGCCGGCCCTCCGGCGCGTCGAGGTGAGCCCCGGCCGGCGGACGGCCGGGGCTCACCTGCGCTGCGCCAGCTGAATCAGGTTGCCCACGGTGTCGTCGAGCACGGCCGCGATCACCGGCCCCTGCTCCTGCGGACTCTGCGTGAAGCGCACGCCGAGCCCCCGCAGGCGCTCGTACTCCGCCTCGATGTCGTCGACGGAGAAGACGATGCACGGCAGCCCCGCCTCGTACACCGCCTTGCGGTACGGCTCCGCGATGGGACCCTGGCCGGGCTCCAGCAGCAGCTGGAGATCCTGCTGGGCCCCCTCGGCCGCCCCCACCGTGACGAACAGCGTGCCGCCCCCCAGGTCCATGCGGGTGCGGGTCTCGAAGCCGAGGACGTCCGTGTAGAAGGCGTGCGCCTTGGTGACGTCGTCGACGTACACACTGGTCATGGCGACCTTGATCATCGCGAGCCTTTCAGATGCCCAGTTGCTTCGCTTCGTGCAGCTTGGCGATCGCGTCCTCGTCGCCGTCCAGCTCGACCTTGGCGGTGCTCTGCCGGCCCATGGTGAACAGCAGCAGCTCGGACGGCTCGCCGGTCGCCGTCACCACGGGCGTGCCGCGGTGCGCGACCGCCGTCTGCCCGTCCGGACGGCGCAGGACCAGCCCGGTGGGCACATTGCGGCCGACCAGGCGGGCGGTGCGCTCCAGACGCGACCACAGGGCGTCCTGGAAGACCTGGTCGAGTTCGCGTGGCGTCCAGTCCGGCCGGGCCCGGCGGACGTCCTCCGTGTGGACGTAGAACTCCACCGTGTTCGACATCTCGTCGACCTGCTTGAGCTGGAAGGGCGAGAAGCGCGGTGGGCCGGTGCGGATGAGCTGGATCAGCTCCTCGTACGGCTTCGCGGCGAACTCGGCCTGCACCCGCTCCAGGCGCGGCGCGAGCTGCTTGATCAGAAGACCGCCGGCGGCGTCGGGGCGGCGCTCGCGCACCACCACGTGCGCGGCGAGGTCACGGGTGAGCCAGCCCTCGCAGAGGGTCGGGGCCTCGGGCCCCTCCGCCTCCAACAGGTCGGCCAGGAGAAGTCGTTCACGCTTGGCGAAAGTCGACATGCGGTCAGCCTACGACCCTCCGTCAGGTCCGCCCAGTGGACACCCCACCGTCACTGTCAGTGGCGCGCGGCACAATGGCACCCATGACCAGTCCGACCGGTACCCCCCGGCCCAGCAACCTCGACCCCGGGATCGCCGCGCGCCTCAAGCGCAGCGCCGACGGGCTCCTCCCCGCCATCGCCCAGCAGTACGACACCGGTGAGGTGCTGATGCTCGGCTGGATGGACGACGAGGCGCTGCACCGCACGCTCACCACCGGCCGCTGCACGTACTGGTCGCGCAGCCGCCAGGAGTACTGGGTCAAGGGCGACACCTCCGGCCACTTCCAGTGGGTGAGGTCCGTCGCCCTGGACTGCGACGCGGACACCGTGCTGGTCAAGGTCGACCAGGTCGGCGCCGCCTGCCACACGGGCGCGCGCACCTGCTTCGACGCCGACGTGCTCGTCAAGGACGGCGCCGATTCCGACGTACCGTCCGCGGATCAGTAAGGTCTGCCGCCATGGACCTTGAGACCTTCCGCAAGCTCGCCACCGACCGGCGCGTCATCCCGGTCACGCGCAAGCTCCTCGCCGACGGCGACACACCGGTCGCGCTCTACCGCAAGCTCGCCGCCGAGCGCGTCGGCACCTTCCTGCTGGAGTCCGCGGAGAACGGCCGCACGGCTTTCCAGTGGTCTCGCTACTCGTTCATCGGTGTCCGCAGCGCCGCCACCCTCACCTCCCGTGACGGACAGGCCCACTGGCTCGGCACCCCGCCCGTCGGGGTCCCCGTGGACGGCGACCCCCTCGCCGCCCTGCGCGCCACCATCGAGGCCCTGCACACCCCGCACCAGGAGGGCCTGCCGCCCTTCACCGGCGGCATGGTCGGCTATCTGGGCTACGACATCGTCCGCCGCCTGGAGAAGATCGGCCCCGGCGAGCGGGACGACCTGAAACTGCCCGAGCTGACCATGCTCCTCACCAGCGACCTCGCCGTCATGGACCACTGGGAGGGCTCGGTCCTCCTGATCGCCAACGCGATCAACCACAACGACCTCGACACCGGTGTGGACGAGGCCTACGCGGACGCGGTGGCCCGCCTGGACGCCATGGAGGCGGACCTGTCCCGCCCGGTCGCCCAGCCGCCCGCCGTCCTCCCGCCCTCCGAACTGCCCGAGTACACCGCGCTGTGGGGCGGCCCCGACTTCCGGGCGGCCGTCGAGGACGTCAAGGAGCGCATCCGGGCCGGCGAGGCCTTCCAGGTCGTACCGTCCCAGCGCTTCGAAACGCCGTGCACGGCGAGCGCGCTGGACGTCTACCGGGTCCTGAGGGCGACCAACCCGTCGCCGTACATGTACCTGTTCCGCTTCGACGGCTTCGACGTCGTCGGCTCGTCCCCCGAGGCCCTCGTCAAGGTCGAGGGCGGGCAGGCCATGGTCCATCCCATCGCCGGCACCCGACACCGCGGCGCCACCCCGCAGGAGGACCAGGCCCTCGCCGACGAGCTGCTCGCCGACCCCAAGGAGCGTGCCGAGCACCTCATGCTGGTGGATCTCGGCCGCAACGACCTCGGGCGCGTCTGCGAGCCGGGCTCGGTCGAGGTCGTCGACTTCATGTCGGTCGAGCGGTACTCCCACGTGATGCACATCGTCTCCACCGTCACCGGCAGGGTCGCCGAGGGCCGCACCGCCTTCGACGTCCTCACCGCCTGCTTCCCGGCCGGCACCCTCTCCGGCGCCCCCAAGCCCCGGGCGATGCAGATCATCGACGAACTCGAGCCGTCCCGGCGCGGGTTGTACGGCGGCTGCGTCGGCTACCTCGACTTCGCGGGCGACTCCGACACGGCCATCGCCATCCGCACCGCGCTGCTGCGGGGCGGCACGGCGTACGTCCAGGCCGGCGCCGGCATCGTCGCCGACTCGGACCCGGTCGCCGAGGACCAGGAGTGCCGCAACAAGGCGGCCGCGGTGCTGCGCGCGGTGCACACCGCCAACCGGCTGGGAAAGTAGGACGGGGCTCACGTGAACCCCGGGTGACGGTTCACCCGGGGTTCGGGCGATAGTGGAGTACGTGACTGCTGTACCTCACCCCCGTTCAGAAGCCGCAGGACCCGCCCGGGCCGGCCGCCTCTCCCTCGCCGTCGCCCTGCCGGCCGGTGCGCTCGGCGCGGCCGTGGCGCTGCTCGCCACCCGGCAGCGCTGGTCGGAGGGCACCGCGACGGTGGCCGGCGGCGCCTTCCCCCTGACCGCCAAGGGCAGCGACGTCACCGGCGTCCCGGCCGCCCTGGCCATAGTGGGCCTCGCCGCGCTCGTCGCCGTCTTCGCCGTCCGCAGGTCGGGCCGGCTGCTCGTCGCGGCCCTGCTCGCGCTGTGCGGCGCCGGCACGATCGCCGCCGCGCTGCTGGGCGTCTCCGACAGTTCCGCGCTCGACGAGAAGGCCGCGCAGGCCGCGGGCGACACATCGGCCACGGTGGACGCGCTCAGCCATACGGCGTGGCCGTACGTCGCCGCGGTGGGGGGCGCGTTGATCCTGCTGGCCGGTCTCCTCGCGCTGCGCTACGGCCGTCACTGGCCGGCGATGTCGGGTCGCTACGAGCGGGACGGCGCGCCGAAGCCCCGCCGCAGGCCCGTCGTGGCCGATCCGGATCGGCCGGAGGACATGTGGAAGGCGTTGGACCGGGGCGAGGATCCGACCGGGGCTTAGCGCTCCGCGGACGCCGTTCGGCGCGCCGGGACAGCTGGGCGGTGTCATCTGTCGTCGACTCGCCAGGGCCACCCCCGCTCACGTCGCCCGTACCCGTGCGGGACAATGGCGATCGAGCATCCGGCTCGGACACGTACACAGCAACGAGGAGCAAGTCATGGCGGGCAGCAGCCACGGTCACACCCCGGCCGCCTGGACCGGTGTCACGATCGCGTTCATCGGTTTCTGCGTTTCGGGCGCCTTCATGGTGATGGCTCAGCCCGTGGGCTTCTGGGCCGGCATGGCGATCGTGGCCGTCGGCGGGGTCGTCGGCTGGGTCATGAGCGCGATGGGCATGGGGCAGCCGAAGGACACGCACGAGCAGTTCCAGACGGCGCTGGCCGAGAGCCGCGCCGCGAGCGCGAAGAGCTGACCGACGCAGGCTTGCGGAGGGGCGGTCCGGCACCGGACCGCCCCTCACGCGTGTGCGCGGCCGCCGAGGGGGAGAATGCGTTACGTGAATGCCGAGAGCCGGACCATGACAGGGCCCGACACCGCCTCCGCGGCGGCGCGCCTCGCCGTGCCCGCCGGGATCATGGCGGCCGTCGCCGGGGCCTTCGCCTATGTCGGCGCGGTGGACCCCAACCAGCCCGGCCACTACCCCGTCTGCCCCCTCTACCGGCTGACCGGCGTCTACTGCCCGGGCTGCGGGGGACTGCGCAGCGCGCACCAGTTCATCCACGGCGACTTCCTCGGGGCGCTCCACGACAACGCCCTGGCCGCCGTCGGCTACCCGCTCTTCGCCGTGCTGTGGACCGTATGGGTGGTCCGCGCGGCCCGTGGACGCCCGCTGCGGCTCGCCCTCGCTCCGGCGCACCTGTGGGCGGTCGGCGCGTTGCTGCTGGTCTTCACGGTGGTCCGGAACCTGCCGTTCGGTGGCTGGCTGCGTCCTTGATGAACGGGCGAAGGCCCAGGTGGAGGGAGTGGCGTCAACCGGATGCGAAGGCTACGCCCTCCTACGGATACCATCGCAGTGACCACAGTTCTCTCACCTTGGTCGACAGCTTCGACAGCGTCGACAGTCCACCGTCTGGAAGGGGGCCGCTCGCGTGAGTGTGCTCGACGAGATCATCGACGGAGTCCGTGCCGACCTCGCGGAGCGGCAGGCGCGCGTCAGCCTCGACGAGCTCAAGGAGCGCGCGGCGAAGGCACCCGCGGCCAAGGACGGCGTGGCCGCCCTGCGCGGTGACGGCGTCAAGGTGATCTGCGAGGTCAAGCGCTCCAGCCCCTCCAAGGGCGCGCTGGCCGCGATCGCCGACCCGGCCGGGCTGGCCGCGGACTACGAGGCGGGCGGCGCGGCCGTCATCTCCGTCCTCACCGAACAGCGCCGCTTCGGCGGCTCGCTGGCCGACCTGGAGGCCGTCCGCGCGCGTGTGGACATCCCCGTCCTGCGCAAGGACTTCATCGTGACGTCGTACCAGCTGTGGGAGGCCCGCGCGTACGGCGCCGACCTCGCCCTCCTGATCGTCGCCGCGCTGGAACAGCCCGCCCTGGAGTCCCTCATCGAGCGCGCCGTCTCCATCGGCCTCACCCCGCTCGTCGAGGTGCACGACGAGGACGAGGTCGAGCGGGCGGTGGACGCCGGCGCCAAGATCATCGGCATCAACGCGCGCAACCTCAAGACCCTCGAGGTCGACCGCGGCACCTTCGAGCGGGTGGCCCCCGAGATCCCCGACCACATCGTCAAGGTCGCCGAATCCGGCGTCCGGGGCCCCCACGACCTCATCGCCTACGCCAACGCCGGCGCCGACGCGGTCCTGGTGGGCGAGTCCCTGGTGACGGGGAAGGACCCGAGGACGGCGGTCTCCGATCTGGTGGCCGCGGGAGAGCATCCCGCTCTTCGCCACGGGCGCGGTTGATCACCCGCTAGGCTTACCCCGATGACTTTCACCATGACGACCGTGGACCGGTACGCCCGTCTCGCGCGCGGCTGCCGTCCCCGGGGCTGCCGTGCGCCCGCCCGTAGGGTGCACGGCCGTCGAGTGCGATTCGTCATTGGGGACGAACCTGGGCAGGTAAACGGCCGTCGATGGCAGCGCGCCCCAGAGGGGCGCGGGGAACTGCGCGACCAGCCGCACACGGCCTGAGGTCGTACAACAGGCTCCGCCCCCACGGCGATCCGTTTTCTCACCAAAACTCACCGTGAGGTTTCCGCATGCCCAGCGACTTCTTCATCCCCGACCCCGAGGGTCGGGTACCGAGCCCCGAGGGCTACTTCGGCGCGTTCGGCGGCAAGTTCATCCCGGAGGCCCTCGTCGCCGCCGTGGACGAGGTGGCCGTCGAGTACGACAAGGCCAAGCACGACCCCGAGTTCGCCAAGGAGCTCGACGACCTGCTGGTCCACTACACCGGCCGCCCCAGCTCCCTCACCGAGGTGCCGAGGTTCGCCGGACACGCCGGTGGCGCCCGGATCTTCCTGAAGCGGGAGGACCTCAACCACACCGGCTCGCACAAGATCAACAACGTGCTCGGCCAGGCCCTGCTCACCCGCCGCATGGGCAAGACCCGCGTCATCGCGGAGACCGGCGCCGGCCAGCACGGCGTCGCCACCGCGACCGCCTGCGCGCTCTTCGGCCTGGAGTGCACGATCTACATGGGCGAGATCGACACCGAGCGCCAGGCCCTGAACGTGGCCCGGATGCGCATGCTCGGCGCCGAGGTCATCGCCGTGAAGTCCGGCAGCCGCACCCTCAAGGACGCCATCAACGAGGCCTTCCGCGACTGGGTCGCCAACGTCGACCACACCCACTACCTCTTCGGTACGGTGGCCGGCCCGCACCCCTTCCCCGCCATGGTCCGCGACTTCCACCGGGTCATCGGCGTGGAGGCCAGACGCCAGATCCTGGAGCGCGCCGGGCGCCTCCCCGACGCGGCGATCGCCTGTGTCGGCGGCGGCTCCAACGCCATCGGACTGTTCCACGCCTTCATCCCGGACACCGGCGTACGCCTGATCGGCTGCGAGCCGGCCGGCCACGGGGTCGAGACCGGCGAGCACGCGGCGACCCTCACCGCCGGTGAACCCGGCATCCTGCACGGCTCCCGGTCCTACGTCCTCCAGGACGAGGAGGGCCAGATCACCGAGCCGTACTCGATCTCGGCCGGCCTCGACTACCCGGGCATCGGCCCCGAGCACTCGTACCTCAAGGACAGCGGTCGCGGTGAGTACCGCGCGGTCACCGACGACGCGGCGATGCAGGCCCTGCGCCTGCTGTCGCGCACCGAGGGCATCATCCCGGCGATCGAGAGCGCGCACGCGCTCGCGGGCGCGCTGGAGGTCGGCAGGGAGCTGGGCGAGGACGGCCTGATCGTCGTCAACCTGTCGGGCCGCGGCGACAAGGACATGGACACCGCCGCGCGCTACTTCGGCCTGTACGACACCGACGCCGAGGTCGCCGCCGACGAGGCCGACCTCGCGGAGATCGAGGGGGACGCCAAGTGAGCGGGAACATTCAGCTGCTGTCCGACACCCTCGCCGCGGCCAGGGCCGAGGGACGCTCGGCCCTCATCGCCTACCTCCCGGCCGGGTTCCCGACCGTGGACGGCGGCATCGAGGCGATCAAGGCCGTCCTCGACGGCGGGGCGGACGTGGTCGAGGTGGGCCTGCCGCACAGCGACCCGGTCCTCGACGGTCCCGTCATCCAGACCGCGGACGACATCGCCCTGCGCGGCGGAGTCAAGATCGCCGACGTCATGCGCACGGTCCGCGAGGCGCACACGGCCACCGGGAAGCCGGTGCTCGTGATGACGTACTGGAACCCCATCGACCGCTACGGCGTCGAGCGGTTCACCGCCGAGCTCGCGGAGGCCGGCGGCGCGGGCTGCATTCTGCCCGACCTGCCCGTGCAGGAGTCGGCGCCGTGGAGGGAGCACGCGGACAAGCACGGACTCGCGACCGTCTTCGTCGTCGCCCCCAGCAGCAAGGACGCCCGGCTCGGCGAGATCACCTCGGCGGGCAGCGGATTCGTCTACGCCGCCTCGCTCATGGGTGTCACCGGCACCCGTGAGTCGGTCGGCACGCAGGCACAGGACCTGGTGGAGCGCACCCGCGCCACCGGCACCGGCCTGCCCGTCTGCGTCGGCCTCGGCGTCTCCGACGCGCAGCAGGCCGCCGAGGTGGCCGGCTTCGCCGACGGTGTGATCGTCGGCTCGGCCTTCGTCAAGCGGATGCTGGACGCGCCGGACGACAAGGCCGGCATCGAGGCGGTCCGCGAACTCGCCGGTGAGCTGGCGAAGGGCGTGCGCCGGCAGGTGTGACGCCGGCACCGGTGCCACGGAACACAACGGAACATTCGGTCACTCGAACGGGTGGACCTGGGACCGGGGAGGCGCACTGCGTCTCCCCGGTTCGTTCTGGGGGTGTGAGCGAGAAGAATCGTGACGGAAAGCGGACCGCCCGAGAGCGGCTGGCGGCCGAACGTGAGAAGCAGAAGTCCGCGGAGCGGCGCCGGCGCACGCTGATCGTCGGCGCGAGCGTGGTCGGCGTCCTGGGCCTCGCGGCGGTCATCGGCGTGGTGGCGGCCAACGCCGGCAAGGACAAGAGCACCAAGAGCTCCGGACCGGCCGTGGCGCCGTCCGGTGCCCAGGGCAAGGACAGCCTGGCGATCCCGGTCGGCAAGGACGGCGCCAGGACGACGCTCACCGTCTGGGAGGACTTCCGCTGCCCGGCCTGCCAGGCCTTCGAGACGACGTACCGCCCCACGATCCACGAGCTGACCGACTCCGGCCGGCTCAGGGTCGAGTACCACCTGGTCAGGCTCATCGACGGCAACCTCGGCGGCACCGGTTCGCTCCGCGCGGGCAACGCGGCGGCCTGCGCCCAGGACGCCGGGAAGTTCCGCGACTACCACGACGTGCTCTACGAGAACCAGCCCGAGGAGACCAATGACGCCTTCTCCGACAACAGCAAGCTGATCGAGCTGGCGGGCAAGGTGAGCGGTCTCGACACGGCCACGTTCCGCACCTGTGTCAACGACGGTACGCACGACAGCTGGGTCGACAAGTCCAACGCCGCGTTCAAGGCGGGCGGTTTCACCGGCACACCGACCGTGCTGCTGAACGGCAGGAACATCTACCAGGACCAGACGATGACCCCGGCGAAGCTGAAGCAGCTGGTACAGCAGGCCGACAAGGGGTAAGCCGCGTCGGCGGGTTTCACACCCGCCCGTTATGGAGCCGTAGCCGGGCTGCCTGCCGTGGGCGCGGTCCGGCACGGTAGCGTCGACCCTGCCATGGAAGAACTTGCCTACATTCCGAGCCCGACGCGCGGGGTGCTGTACCTCGGCCCCATCCCGCTGCGCGGCTACGCGTTCTGCATCATCATCGGCGTCTTCGTCGCGGTCTGGCTCGGCAACAAGCGCTGGATCGCCCGCGGCGGGCGGGCCGGCACGGTGGCCGACATCGCTGTCTGGGCGGTGCCGTTCGGCCTCGTCGGCGGCCGTCTCTACCACGTGATCACGGACTACGAGCTGTACTTCAGCTCGGGCCGCGACTGGGTCGACGCCTTCAAGGTGTGGCAGGGCGGCCTCGGCATCTGGGGTGCGATCGCGCTCGGCGCGGTCGGCGCGTGGATCGGCTGCCGGCGCCGGGGCATCCCGCTGCCCGCCTACGCCGATGCCATCGCCCCCGGTATCGCCTTCGCCCAGGCGATCGGCCGCTGGGGCAACTGGTTCAACCAGGAGCTGTACGGCAAGGAGACCCATGTCCCCTGGGCGCTGCACATCACGTCCTCGGCGGACGGCCGGGTGCCCGGGTACTACCACCCGACCTTCCTCTACGAGTCCCTGTGGTGCGTGGGCGTCGCCTTCCTGGTCATCTGGGCCGATCGGCGCTTCAAGCTGGGGCACGGACGGGCGTTCGCGCTCTATGTCGCGGCGTACTGCGTGGGCCGGGCGTGGATCGAGTACATGCGGGTCGACGACGCCCACCACATCCTGGGGCTGCGGCTGAACGACTGGACCGCCGGGATCGTGTTCCTGCTGGCGGTGACGTACATCGTGATCTCGCTGAAGAAGCGGCCGGGCAGGGAAGCGGTGGTCGAACCCGGGGCCGAGGCGGAAGTCACCGGCGAGGACGGCGACGCCCCGGGCGAAGAGGCCGAAGGAACGGACAAGGCCGGGGGCGCGGAGAAGGCCGACGGCGGCACGGACACCGGGGAGCCGGAGGAACGGACCGCGGACGAGGCCGAGGAAGAGGCCGCGGACGGGGCCGAAGACGGGGCCAAGGACGAGGCCGGGTCGGCCAAGAAGAGCTGACGTCGGTTCTGTGGGCAACCAGGGCGCTCGGAGTTTCCGGGCGCCCTCGCTGTCAGCGGCGGCTGGCCAGGGACAGGGTGCGGTGGGCCGTCGCCACCACCGCCGCGTCGATGAACCTGCCGTCGGGCAGTGCCTGTGCCCCCTGTTCCCTCGTCGCGGCCTTCACGATCTCCTCCGCCTCCTCGATCTCCCGCTCTGTCGGCAGATAGGCCCGTTCGATGATCGGGAGTTGACGGGGGTGGATGGCGGCCCGGCCCAGGAAGCCCAGGGTGCGGCCGTGGGTGCAGGAGGCCGCCAGGCCCTCCAGGTCGCGGATGTCCGGGTGGACGGACTGGGGCGGCGGGGGCAGACCCGCCGCTCTGGCGGCCACGACGATCCGGGAGCGGCACCAGTCGAGGCCGGCGTCCGCGCGTACGCCCAGGTCGGCCCGTAGGTCCGACTCGCCCAAGGAGATACCGCGCAGGGCCGGGTGCGCGCCGGCGATGGCGTGGGCGTGCTCGACGCCCAGGGCCGTCTCCAGGAGGGCGTACAGGGCGGGGGCGCCGCCCGACGCGGCGACCGTGGTCTTCGCGATACGAATCACCTGGGCCGCGGACGTCACCTTCGGCAGGCGCAGTCCGTGGAGCCCGGGCAGGGCGGCGATCGCCTTGAGGTCCTGCCGTGCGTGCGGTCCGTCCAGGGCGTTCACCCGGACATGGACCGGGACGGGGTGCGGGGAGGACAGAAGGTCGGCCGTGGCCTCGCGGGCGTAGCTCTTGCGGTCCGGGGCCACCGCGTCCTCGAGGTCGACGATGACGACGTCGGCGCCGCAGACCAGCGCCTTGGCGACCACACGGGGGCGGTCGCCGGGGACGTAGAGCCAGGTGAGCGGGGTCGGGGGTGTCATACGGCGCCCTCCTCGCGCAGGGCCGTCAACTCGGCCGGGGTCAGGCCCAGTTCGCCCAGGACCCGCTCCGTGTCCGCGCCGTGCGCACGGCCCGCCCAGCGGATCGCGCCGGGGGTGGAGGAGAGACGGAAGAGGACGTTCTGCATCCGCAGGGGGCCCAGGTCGGGGTCGGGGAGGGTGGTGATGGTGTCGAGGGCCTGGTACTGGGGGTCCGCCATCACGTCTGTCACGTCCTGGATGGGGGCGACCGCGGCTTCCGCCTTCTCGAACGCCGCCAGGACCTCGGTGCGGGTGCGGGCGGCGATCCAGGTGCCGACCGCCTCGTCGAGGATGCCCGCGTGCGCGGCGCGGTCCGCGCCGGTCGCGAACCAGGGCTCGTCGATCAGGTCCGCCCTGCCGACCAGGCACATCAGGCGTTCCGCGACCGACTGGGCCGAGGTGGAGACGGCGACCCAGTTGCCGTCGGCGGTGCGGTAGGCGTTGCGCGGGGCGTTGTTGGCGGAGCGGTTGCCGGTGCGCTCCTGGACATGGCCGAGCTGGTCGTACCAGATGGGCTGGGGGCCGAGGACGGTGAGGATCGGCTCGATGATCGCCATGTCCACCACCTGGCCCTCGCCGGTGCGGTCACGGGCGGCCAGGGCCGTCATCACCGCGTACGCCGTCGCGAGCCCCGCGATGGAGTCGGCGAGGCCGAAGGGCGGAAGGGTCGGTGGGGCGTCCGGCTCACCGGTGATCGCCGCGAAGCCGCTCATCGCCTCCGCCAGGGTGCCGAAGCCGGGGCGGTGGGCGTAGGGGCCGAACTGACCGAAGCCGGTGACGCGGGTGAGGATCAGACGCGGGTTGGCGGCGGACAGCTCCGGCCAGCCGAGGTCCCATTTCTCCAGCGTGCCGGGGCGGAAGTTCTCGATGAGCACATCGGCGCCGGCGGCCAGTCGCAGGAGTGTGGAGCGACCGCCGGGCTTGGAGAGGTCCAGGGTGATCGTGCGCTTGTTGCGGCCGAGGAGCTTCCACCACAGGCCGATGCCGTTCTTGGAGGGGCCGTGGCCGCGGGAGGGGTCGGGTTTCGTCGGATGCTCGATCTTGACGACCTCCGCGCCGAAGTCACCGAGCATGGTGGCGGCGAGTGGGCCTGCGAAGAGGGTGGCCAGGTCGAGGACGCGCAGGCCGGTCAGCGGGGCGGGGCGGGGGATGGCGTGGGGGATGGCGTGGGGAGTGGTCTCGTCGGTCATGACGTGTACTGGGCCTCGATTTCTGAGCGGTAGGGCATGGACGCGGAGGCGCCCGGACGGCCCACCGACAGGGCGGCAGCGGCGGCTGCCCAGGTCAGGGCCTCGCGGATCGGTCGTTCCTCGCCGAGAGCCGTCGCCAGGGCGCCGACGAAGGTGTCGCCGGCGCCCGTGGAGTCCACGGCGGTCACCTGGGGGGCGGGTACGGCGAGGGGTTCGGCGCCGCGTGCGACGTAGAGGCTGCCCGCCGCGCCGAGGGTGACGACCACGGCCGGGACGTCGGCCAGCAGGGCGGTGGCCGCCGCCACGGCGTCGGTGTGGCCGGTGAGGGTGATCGCCTCGTACTCGTTGGGGACCAGCAGGTCGGTGGCGGCGAGGAGTTCGGGCGGGAGCGGCTGGGCGGGGGCCGGGGTGAGGATCGTCCGGACGCCGTGCGCGCGGGCGGCCCGCGCTCCGGCGACCACCGCCGGCATCGGGATCTCCAGCTGCAGGAGCAGGGTGTCGGCGGAGGCGATCAGGCCCTCGTCGCCGGGGCCGAGGTGGTCGACCGTGCCGTTGGCGCCGGGGATGACGACGATCGAGTTGCCGCCCTCGTCGTCGACGACGATGTGCGCGGTGCCGGACGGCCCCTCGATGGTGCGCAGCAGGTCCGTGTCCACACCGGAGTGCTCCAGGGTGGAACGGAGCGCGGTGCCGTGGGCGTCGCTTCCGACGGCGCCGATCATCGAGACGGTGGCGCCCGCGCGCGCCGCCGCGATCGCCTGGTTGGCACCCTTGCCGCCGGGGACCGTACGGAACTCCCGTCCCGTCACCGTCTCTCCGTGCCGTGGGGCCTTCTCGACGTAGGCGACCAGGTCCATGTTCGTGCTGCCCAGCACGACGATGTGGGTCATGGGCG
The DNA here is from genome assembly GCF_040605395.1 of Streptomyces sp. NPDC005648. Lineage (NCBI taxonomy): Bacteria > Bacillati > Actinomycetota > Actinomycetes > Kitasatosporales > Streptomycetaceae > Streptomyces > Streptomyces sp. NPDC005648. The sequence goes on from NZ_JBEXCS010000011.1 coordinate 134,378, forward strand.
GGATGCCTCCCGGTGGGTGAGACGGGCCAGGGTGTCGAAGCCGATGCCGTTGAAGTCGCCGACGGAAGTGGCCAGTCGGTTCTTCAGGGGAGTGGTCCAGTGGTCGGGCAGGGCGGTGGGGGAGCCGGCGAGGAGGGCGGCGATGCCGCCGGTCGTGGCGCCGTTGGAGTCGGTGTCCCAACCGCCGCTCACCGCGCGGGAGACGGAGCTGGTGAAGTCGCCGTCCGCGTGGGTGAGGGCGGCGGCGATCAGGGCGGTGTTGGGGATGGCGTGCACCCAGTGGTGGGTGGGGGCGTAGCGGGCGTGGAGTTCGTCGACGACCGTGTCGAAGTCGCTGTGTTCCTCGGCCAGTTGAATGGCATGGAGGATCGCTCGCGCCAGCCGGGAGCGGGGTGGGATCACGGTGAGTCCGGTGCGCAGACAGGTGTGGATGTCGTGGGTGCGCGTGGCCGCGGTCGCGATGACGGCCGCCGTGAACATGGCCGCGTAGACGCCGTTCGCGGTGTGGGTGAGGAGGGCGTCCCGGTGGGCCTGTTCCGCCGCCGCGGCGGGATCGCCCGGGTTGGTCCAGCCGTGGATGTCCGCGCGGATGAGGGCGCCGATCCATTCCCGGAAGGGGTTGCGGTGGCGGGCCGTGTGCGGGGGTTCGATGCCGGTGAGCAGGTTGCGGTAGGCGATGCGTTCGGCGGTGAAGGTGCGGCCCGCGGGGAGTTCGTCCAGCCAGAGGGCGGCCACGTCCGTGGGGGTGAAGTGTCTGCCGTGGCGCTGGAGCAGCAGCAGGTTGAGCAGGGGGTAGTTGAGGTCGTCGTCCTCCGGCATGCCGTCGATGTTCTCGGCGAGGGAGGTGAGGGCCGAGCGGCGGTTCCAGGGGTGTGCGGAGAGAAGGTCCTCGGGGACGCCCTTCGCCGTGAAGTACGTGGTGGGGGGCCAGTTGCCGGTGGATCGGGCCAGTCGGCGGATGGCTTCCAGGGGGAGTTTCTCGACGGGCTTGCCCAGCAGGCATCCGGCGGCTCGCCCCAGCCAGGCCGCTTCCAGGCCGGCGGCCGCCACGCCACGGCTGCCCATGGACCGCGTGGGCCAGGCCGGGCAGCCTGCCTTGATCCCGGCCAGGTCCGTGGGCTCGCTGTCCGCCAGTCGGCTCGGCAGATCGCCCAGTTCGTCCAGCAGGTCCTTCGCCAGCTGCCGTAGATAGCGGGATGCCGGCTCGGGGGACGCGCCCGCTCGCAGCGGTGCCTCCTTGCCCCCCGCCGCCTTCCACCGTGCCGCGACCACCCACGCCTCGCGGCCGTCCAGGGCCGCCTGGCGGAGTTCATGGCCGATCAGGTCCTCGGGTTGGACCCAGGTCAGTCGGAGCATCTCGGGCCTGCGATCCGGGTGAAGGCCGACTCATGGGTGCGGCGGCGTCGTACGTCTCGTTCGAAGACTTCGCGGGTGACCTCGCTGAGGGTTCGGGCCGGTTCCCAGAGGTCCAGACGGCTGGCCTCCGACACCGCCTGGGACCAGGCGCCGGGGACGGGGGAACCCAGGGCGCCGGCCAGGGCGCCCGCCATCGTGGCGATCGAGTCGCAGTCCCGGCCGTAGTTGACCGCGCCGAGGACCGCGTGCCGGTAGTCGCCGGCCGAGACGACCAACATGCCCAGGGCGACGGGGAGTTCCTCGATCGAGTGGAGGCGGGAGGGGCGGCGGGCGGCGAGGGAGGGGGCGCGGTAGTCGGGGCCCACCGTGTCGTAGGGGGCCACCGCCTCGCGCAGCGGTGACAGCGCGGACTCGAAGTCCGTGTGGCGGGAGGCCACTTCGCAGACCCGCTCGATCGCCGCGCGGGTGCCGTCCTTGGCGAGACGGAGGGCGGTGGAGACGATCGAGTCGGGGGTGGCTTCCGGCGCGCAGGCCGCCGCCACCGCCGCCGCGAAGACCGCCGCCGCCTCTCTGCCGTACGACGACTGGTGGGCGCCCGCGATGTCGAGGGCCTCGGCGTAGGCGGCCCGGGGGTTGGCCGCGTTGACCAGGCCGACGGGGGACATGTACATCGCCGCGCCGCAGTTGACGATGTTGCCCACGCCTGCCTCGCGGGGGTCGACATGGCCGTAGTGGAGGCGGGTCGCCAGCCATTTCTCCGCCAGGAAGACCCGGTGGAGGGGGAGGGCCTCGGACTCCAGTTCCGGGATCCAGCGGGGGGTTGTCATCAGGTCCGGGACCAGGTGGTCCGCGATCGCGTAGGCGTCGAGGTGGTCGCGGACGGTCGCGTAGACACGGACCAGGGCATGGGTCATCAAGGTGTCGTCGGTGACGTGTCCGTCGCCCTTGTGGTACGGGGCGATCGGGCGGGCCGTGCGCCATTCGCCGCCGTTCCAGGGGCCGACGATGCCGTGCACACGGCCGCCGTGGCGTTCGAGGATCTGGGTGGGGGAGTAGCCCTCGACCGGGCCGCCGAGGGCGTCGCCGACCGCCGCGCCCACGAGCGCTCCGGTGATCCGGTCCTCAAGGGTTGTCCGTGATTGCTTCTCAAGGTTGGTCCGTGTGCGCTTCTCAAGTGTTGTTTGTGATTGTTCGGGCGTCATGACCCGAATCATCCACCCGGCGGGGCCGGTTGTGCGGATTCCAGGAGTTCGGCGAGTTCCACGAGGTCGGTGCCGGTGAGGCGGGGGAGCGCGCAGCCGGAGAGGGTGCGGCAGGCGTCCCGCCAGGTCGGTGGGATGGAGTCGGCGCCGCCGAGTGCGCCGGTGAGCGCGCCGGCCAGGGCGGGCGCGGAGTCGGCGACGCGGGAGAGACAGGCGGCGGCCGGGACGGCTTCGGCGATACGGCCCCGGGAGGCGGCGGTGAGGGCGAGGGCCACCGGGACCGTCTCGGCCGCGGCGATGCCGTAGCTGTAGACGTGGTCGACGATCTGGTGTTCCAGGAGGGGGATCAGGGCGAAGGCGGAGTCGGTCTGTTCGGCCAGCTCGAGGGCGTGGCGGGCGTTGCGGCCGATTTCCGTGCTGTCCGGGAGTTCGGCTAGGGCCGCGGACACACAGGTGCGGAGGTCGGCGCCGGCGAGGGCCAGGGAGACGGCTGCCGCCATCGCGCGGGCTCCGTGTACGCCGTCGCCGTCCTGGGTGTAGCGGGCGTCGAACTCGGCGAGATCCGCGGCCGGTCGGGGCGCGCCGGGGTGGGCCACGGCGAGGACGCAGGCGCGGACACAGGCCGCGTCGTCGAAGTAGTGGGGGTTGTCGTGGCCGGTGGCGGGCGGGCGGAGGCCGGTGGCCAGGTTGCCGAGGCCGGCACGGACGGAGATGCGGGCGCGGAGGGGGAGGACCGCGGACTCGATCTCGGGCGCGCGGTCCGCCGCGGCGGCGACTTCGCTGGCGAGGGCGTTCCAGGTGAGGTCGATCGCGGCTCTGGTACGGCGTTCTCGGCTGAGGTCGCCCAGCGCGGTGTCGTCGCCGGCACGGAGGATCGCCTCCGCCGCGAAGGCCGCCCATTCCGCGTCGTCGGAAGGGCCGAGGCGGAGGGGTTCGGGGGGCTGGTTGAGGGCGATGGGGACGGGGAGGGTGGTGGTGGCGTTCTGATCGGCGAAGGTGTCGAGTTCCCGGGTGAGGCGGCGGGTCCAGTCGGGGAGGCGGGCGGCCCTGTGGCGGGCGGCGGGCCAGCCTGCGGCGTCGCCCGCGGCCAGGCCCAGCAGGAGGCCCGCGGTCCTGTCGGGCCTGGTGGGGTCCTGTGGGTGCGGTGCCGCGGCGGCGGCCTCGGCTTCGCCTTCGGCGGTTCGGTCCCCACCCGCCCCACCCGTACCACCCGCATGGCTTCCGTAGCCGGGTGCGGACGGCCCCGGTGGGGCGCCCCCACCACCGGCGACCACGAGCCCGACCGGCTCCGCCGGTACCGTCGGCACGGCGTCGATCGCCTTCGCCGGTACCGTCGGCGCGGCTTCGATGAGCTCCGCCGTACCGGCAGGATTCAGATCCGCCGTCCCTTCGTCCCGCCACCCCCTCACCCATTCCACCCGCGCTCGCCCCTCCCCCGCTCCTTCTCCCCGCCCCCTCGCCTCCCACCCCCGCCCCTTCCCGTGCTCCGCCCCCCTCACCGCTCCGCGCCCGTCTCGGCGGTCGTTGCCGGGGTGAAGGGGGTGGAGGCTTGTTGGGGGGTGTCGGGGTGGGGTGGGGTGGAGGCTTGTTGCGGGGTGTCGGGGTGGGGTGGGGTGGGCGCCGCGCGGCGCAGGAGCAGGTCCGCCATCTCCAGTACGTGGCGGCCCGCCATCGCCGGCAGGCAGGTGCCCCGGGCCGGGGTGATGGCCGCGGCCCATTCCGGCGGGATCGCGGAGACGCCCCGGGTCGCGCCCGCCAGAGCGCCCGCCACCGCTGCCGTGGTGTCGGCGTCGCGGCCCATGTTGACCGCGGTGAGGACCGCGTCGCGGAAGTCGCCGTCGGCCGCCGCGTAGGCGCCGAAGGCGAGGGCGACCGCTTCCGGGGCCAGGTCGGTCCAGGGGTAGCCGCCGATGACCACCGCCGAGCGGACCGCGCGTTCGCCCCGGTGGGCGACGGCGACGGCGCGGCGCAGGGAGCGGGCCGTCCAGGAGTCGTCCGGGATCACCGCGAGGGCCGAGGCGATCACGGCGACCGTCGGGGCGCCCGCCATCGCCGCCGCGACCCCCGCCGCCACCGCCTGGCCGCCGTAGATGCCCTCGCCCTCGTGGCTCACCGAACCGTCGATCGCCGCCAGTCGGGCCGCCTCGGCCGGGCGGCCCGCCGCGAAGACGCCGAAGGGAGCCGCGCGCATGGCCAGGCCGTCGCTCCAGGCGTGGCGGTGCTGGGCGGAGATGGGGGCGGCGAGGCCGCGGCGGAGGTTCTCCAGGGTGCCGCGTTCGCTGAAGCCGGCGCCGCGGAAGGGGCCTTCGTCGCGGTCGGCGATCCACTTGTGCCAGGCCGCTTCCACGTGGAGCGGGGTGAGCGCCGAGCCGTGGCGGGCCAGAAGCAGCGACGAGAAGATCGCGTACTCCGTGTCGTCCGTGCCGGCCGGGTTCTCGCAGACATAGCCCGTGATACGGCCCCAACGGGCGCGGATCTGGGACGGCTTCATGTTCTCCGCGGGCGCTCCGAGGGCGTCTCCGACGGCCAGGCCGAGCAGTGCCCCGCGCGCTCGTTCGCGGAGTTCCGCGGCCGTCCCGGACGGCGGGACCGAGGGGATGCAGGCGATCGATGACATGGGCGGCCTCCGGGAGTGGTCCCGGATATATCCCACGGTCGGCGGTTGACCCCTGCCTCGGACGCCCCCATGTCACCCGGTCGACATATGTGCAATAGCCCGCACTGATGAGCGTTCGCAGGTAAAGCCCCAGGTTAGCCGAGCCTTTCCTTGCTGGCGGACGGGAATGGGGCGGCGTATCTTCGCTGTTGTTGAGAATTAGAACGTGTCCAAAGTTAGCTTAGGCTTGGCTTTGGCCCGGCTTTCCTGGGGGACCCCCGCATGGCGATCATCGAGACCGAGGCCGCGCTCCACGAGGCGCACCGCGACAACCACACGCACCGGGATGTGAACGGCGGATGGCTGCGCCCCGCCGTGTTCGGGGCGATGGACGGTCTGGTCTCCAACCTCGCGCTGATGACCGGTGTGGCCGGCGGGTCCGTCGGCCATCAGACCATCGTGCTCACCGGGCTCGCGGGGCTCGCCGCCGGCGCCTTCTCGATGGCCGCCGGAGAGTACACCTCCGTCGCCTCGCAGCGCGAGCTCGTCGAGGCCGAGCTGGATGTGGAGCGCGCCGAGCTGCGCAAGCACCCCGCGGACGAGGAGGCCGAGCTCGCGGCGCTGTACGAGGCCCGGGGGGTCGAGCCCGAGCTGGCGCGCGAGGTCGCCCGGCAGCTGTCGAAGGACCCCGAGCAGGCCCTGGAGATCCATGCGCGGGAGGAGCTGGGCATCGACCCCGGCGATCTGCCGTCGCCGACGGTCGCGGCCGTGTCGTCGTTCGCGTCCTTCGCGCTGGGCGCGCTGCTGCCCCTGCTGCCCTATCTGCTCGGCGCGACCGCGCTGTGGCCGGCGCTGCTGCTCGCCTTCCTCGGGCTGTTCGCGTGCGGGGCCGTGGTGGCCAAGGTGACCGCGCGGACCTGGTGGTTCAGTGGACTCCGGCAGCTCGCCCTGGGTGGGGCGGCGGCCGGTGTGACGTACGCCCTGGGCACTTTCTTCGGAACGGCCGTAGGATAGGTCGGCCGCTACTTATGCGTTGGGCCGCATAAGTAGCCGTTACTCGCTGGTTTCGAATGCTTAACCACTGGGCATGAGCCGTAAGCGCTGTGGGCAAAGAGGCCTGCCGCGCACCCGCGGGAAGGGCGACGTAGCTCTCCCCGTCTTCGGGCTGACGGACATCGATCTGTCCCGTTCGGTCCCCATAGCTTCCATCGCAGGCGCGGTACCCGTGCTGCAGCCGTGCGATGTCCGCATGTTGGAACGGAATATCCCGGTTCCCGAGAATCGCTCCATCATGTAACCTGCACGAAATTTTGCACTCCGCAGAGGGCCAACGTCGTCCCTCGGCAATCTGCATGCCACTTGAGACGACGACGGGAGAGCCGATGCGTACGCCGCGCCAGCCGTCCCAGCATTCCGCGAATGGCCAGAACTGGTCCTTCATGGATGCTCGCCCTGCTGCGCAGGGTATGTACGACCCCCGCAACGAACGCGACGCGTGCGGCGTCGGTTTCGTCGCCACCCTCACCGGCGAGGCGTCCCACACCCTTGTTGAGCAGGCGCTCACCGTGCTGCGCAACCTTGAGCACCGCGGTGCGACCGGCTCCGAGCCGGACTCCGGCGACGGCGCCGGCATCCTCTCCCAGGTCCCCGACGCCTTCTTCCGTGAGGTGGCCGGATTCGAGCTGCCCGAGGCGGGCGGTTACGCGGTCGGCATCGCCTTCCTGCCGGAGGACGGGACGGCCGAGGCCGTCTCGCGGATCGAGACGATCGCCGCCGACGAGGGCCTGACGGTCCTCGGCTGGCGCGAGGTCCCGGTCGCTCCGGAGCTGCTGGGCGCCACGGCTCGTTCCACGATGCCCGCCTTCCGGCAGGTCTTCGTCACCGACGGCGTCTCGAAGGACATCGTCCTCGACCGCAAGGCCTTCGCGCTGCGCAAGCGCGCCGAGCGCGAGGTCGGTGTCTACTTCCCGTCGCTCTCCGCGCGCACCCTCGTCTACAAGGGCATGCTGACGACCGGTCAGCTGGAGCCCTTCTTCCCGGACCTCTCCGACCGCCGCTTCGCCTCGGCCGTCGCCCTGGTCCACTCGCGCTTCTCCACGAACACCTTCCCGTCGTGGCCGCTCGCGCACCCCTACCGCTTCGTCGCGCACAACGGTGAGATCAACACCGTCAAGGGCAACCGCAACTGGATGGTCGCCCGCGAGTCGCAGCTGGTGTCCGACCTGTTCGGCTCTGCCGACAGTGGACTCAGCGGTGACAAGGGCCTGGAGCGCGTCTTCCCGATCTGTACGCCGGAGGCCTCCGACTCGGCCTCCTTCGACGAGGTGCTGGAGCTGCTCCACCTCGGTGGCCGCTCGCTGCCGCACTCCGTGCTGATGATGATCCCGGAGGCGTGGGAGAACCACGACTCCATGGACCCGGCCCGGCGCGCCTTCTACCAGTTCCACTCCACGATGATGGAGCCCTGGGACGGCCCGGCCTGTGTCACCTTCACCGACGGCAAGCAGGTCGGCGCGGTCCTCGACCGCAACGGCCTTCGCCCCGGCCGCTACTGGGTCACCGACGACGGCCTCGTCGTCCTCGGCTCCGAGGTCGGCGTGCTCGACATCGACCCCGCCAAGGTCGTCCGCAAGGGCCGCCTCCAGCCGGGCCGTATGTTCCTCGTCGACACCGTCGAGCACCGCATCATCGAGGACGACGAGATCAAGGCCGGCCTCGCCGCCGAGCACCCGTACGCCGAGTGGCTGGAGGCCGGGGAGATCGAGCTCTCCGACCTGCCCGAGCGTGAGCACATCGTGCACACCCACGCCTCGGTCACCCGCCGTCAGCAGACCTTCGGCTACACCGAGGAGGAGCTGCGCGTCATCCTGGCGCCCATGGCCAAGGCCGGTGCCGAGCCCATCGGTTCGATGGGTACGGACTCGCCGATCGCCGCGCTGTCCTCCCGCCCGCGCCTGCTCTTCGACTACTTCACCCAGCTGTTCGCGCAGGTCACCAACCCGCCGCTGGACGCCATCCGGGAAGAGCTGGTCACCAGCCTGCGCTCGTCGCTCGGTCCCGCGAGCAACCTCCTGGAGCCGACGGCCGCCTCGTGCCGCAGCGTCACCCTGCCCTTCCCGGTGATCGACAACGACGAGCTGGCCAAGCTCATCCACATCAACGCCGACGGCGACATGCCCGGCTTCAAGGCCGCGACCCTCTCCGGCCTCTACCGGGTCTCCGGCGGCGGTGACGCCCTCGCCGCGCGGATCGAGGAGATCTGCGCCGAGGCCGACGCGGCCATCGAGAACGGCGCCCGGCTGATCGTCCTGTCGGACCGTCACTCGGACGCCGAGCACGCGCCGATCCCGTCGCTGCTGCTCACCGCGGCCGTCCACCACCACCTCATCCGCACCAAGCAGCGCACCCAGGTGGGTCTGCTGGTGGAGGCCGGTGACGTCCGCGAGGTCCACCACGTCGCCCTGCTCATCGGCTTCGGCGCCGCGGCCGTCAACCCCTACCTGGCGATGGAGTCGGTCGAGGACCTGCTGCGCGCGGGCACCTTCCTCAGCGGCCTGGAGCCCGAGCAGGCGATCCGCAACCTGATCTACGCCCTCGGCAAGGGCGTCCTGAAGGTCATGTCCAAGATGGGCATCTCGACCGTCGCCTCCTACCGCGGCGCCCAGGTCTTCGAGGCCGTCGGCCTGGAGGAGTCCTTCGTCGAGAAGTACTTCAACGGCACGGCGAGCAAGATCGGCGGCGTCGGCATCGACGTCATCGCCAAGGAGGTCGCCGCCCGCCACGCCAAGGCCTACCCGGCCTCCGGCATCGCGCCGGCCCACCGTGCCCTGGAGATAGGCGGCGAGTACCAGTGGCGCCGTGAGGGCGAGCCGCACCTGTTCGACCCGGAGACGGTCTTCCGCCTCCAGCACTCCACGCGCACCGGCCGCTACGACATCTTCAAGAAGTACACCGAGCGCGTGAACGAGCAGTCCGAGCGGCTGATGACGCTGCGCGGTCTGTTCGGCTTCAAGTCGGACCGGCAGCCGATCTCCATCGACGAGGTCGAGCCGGTCAGTGAGATCGTCAAGCGCTTCTCCACCGGCGCCATGTCGTACGGCTCCATCTCCCGCGAGGCGCACGAGACGCTCGCCATCGCCATGAACCAGCTGGGCGGCAAGTCCAACACCGGTGAGGGCGGCGAGGACCCGGACCGTCTGTACGACCCGGCCCGGCGGTCCGCCATCAAGCAGGTCGCCTCCGGCCGCTTCGGCGTGACCTCCGAGTACCTGGTCAACGCGGACGACATCCAGATCAAGATGGCCCAGGGCGCCAAGCCCGGCGAGGGCGGCCAGCTGCCCGGCCACAAGGTGTACCCCTGGGTCGCCAAGACCCGGCACAGCACCCCGGGCGTGGGCCTGATCTCCCCGCCGCCGCACCACGACATCTACTCCATCGAGGACCTGGCCCAGCTGATCCACGACCTGAAGAACGCGAACCCGCAGGCGCGGATCCACGTGAAGCTGGTCTCCGAGGTCGGCGTCGGCACGGTCGCCGCGGGTGTGTCCAAGGCCCACGCGGACGTCGTGCTGATCTCCGGTCACGACGGCGGCACGGGTGCCTCCCCGCTGACCTCGCTGAAGCACGCGGGCGGCCCCTGGGAGCTCGGTCTCGCCGAGACCCAGCAGACCCTGCTGCTCAACGGGCTGCGCGACCGGATCGTGGTCCAGACGGACGGCCAGCTGAAGACCGGCCGTGACGTCGTCATCGCCGCGCTGCTCGGCGCCGAGGAGTTCGGTTTCGCGACCGCTCCGCTCGTCGTCTCCGGCTGCGTCATGATGCGCGTCTGCCACCTGGACACCTGCCCGGTCGGCATCGCCACCCAGAACCCGGTTCTGCGCGACCGCTTCGCCGGCAAGGCCGAGTACGTCGTCAACTTCTTCCAGTACATCGCCCAGGAGGTCCGCGAGATCCTGGCCGAGCTGGGCTTCCGCTCCATCGAGGAGGCCGTCGGCCAGGCCGGGACGCTCGACGTGACCCGCGCGGTCGACCACTGGAAGGCCCAGGGCCTGGACCTGGCCCCGCTGTTCCACGTGCCGGAGCTGCCCGAGGGCGCGGTGCGCCACCAGCAGATCGAGCAGGACCACGGCCTGGAGAAGGCGCTCGACAACGAGCTGATCAAGCTCGCCGCCGACGCCCTGGCCGCGGACTCCGCGACCGACGCCCAGCCGGTGCGCGCCCAGGTCTCCATCCGCAACATCAACCGCACGGTCGGCACCATGCTCGGCCACGAGGTGACGAAGAAGTTCGGTGGCGCGGGCCTGCCCGACGACACCATCGACATCACCTTCACGGGCTCCGCAGGCCAGTCCTTCGGCGCCTTCCTCCCGCGCGGTGTCACGCTGCGCCTGGAGGGCGACGCCAACGACTACGTCGGCAAGGGCCTCTCCGGCGGCCGGGTGATCGTCCGTCCCGACCGGGGCGCCGACCACCTCGCCGAGTACTCGACGATCGCGGGCAACACCATCGCCTACGGCGCCACCGGCGGCGAGCTGTACCTGCGCGGTCGTAGCGGCGAGCGGTTCTGTGTCCGCAACTCCGGTGCCACGGTCGTCTCCGAGGGCGTGGGCGACCACGGCTGCGAGTACATGACCGGCGGCCACGCGGTGGTCCTCGGCGAGACGGGCCGCAACTTCGCGGCCGGTATGTCCGGTGGCATCGCGTATGTGATCGACCTGGACATCGACAACGTCAACGCCGGCAACGTCGGTGCCGTGGAGGCCCTCGACGACACCGACAAGCAGTGGCTGCACGACGTGGTGCGCCGCCACCAGGAGGAGACCGGTTCGACGGTCGCCGAGAAGATCCTGGCGGAGTGGGACACGGCGGTCGACCGCTTCAGCAAGATCATCCCCAGCACGTACAAGGCAGTGCTCGCCGCCAAGGACGCCGCCGAGCAGGCGGGACTCTCCGAGTCCGAGATCACCGAGAAGATGATGGAGGCGGCGATCAATGGCTGACCCGAAGGGCTTTCTGAACCACGGCCGTGAGGTCGCCAAGTCCCGTCCCGTCGACGTGCGCCTGAAGGACTGGAACGAGGTCTACGTCCCCGGCTCCCTGCTGCCGATCATCAGCAAGCAGGCCAGCCGCTGCATGGACTGCGGTATCCCGTTCTGTCACAACGGCTGTCCGCTCGGGAACCTGATCCCCGAGTGGAACGACTACGCCTACCGCGAGGACTGGGGCGCCGCCTCCGAGCGTCTGCACGCGACCAACAACTTCCCGGAGTTCACCGGTCGCCTCTGCCCCGCTCCCTGTGAGTCGGCGTGTGTCCTCGGCATCAACCAGCCGGCCGTGACCATCAAGAACGTCGAGGTCTCGATCATCGACAAGGCGTGGGAGACCGGTGACGTCGCCCCGCAGGCCCCCGAGCGCCTGTCCGGCAAGACGGTCGCCGTCATCGGCTCGGGCCCGGCCGGCCTGGCCGCCGCCCAGCAGCTGACCCGGGCCGGCCACACCGTGGCGGTGTACGAGCGCGCGGACCGCATCGGCGGCCTGCTGCGCTACGGCATCCCCGAGTTCAAGATGGAGAAGCGGCACATCAACCGCCGTATCGAGCAGATGCGCGCGGAGGGCACCCGCTTCCGTACCGGCATCGAGATCGGCCGCGACCTCAAGGCGACCGACCTGAAGAAGCGGTACGACGCCATCGTGATCGCCGCAGGTGCGACGACCGCGCGTGACCTGCCGGTGCCGGGGCGCGAGCTCAAGGGCATCTACCAGGCCATGGAGTACCTGCCCCTGTCGAACAAGGTCCAGGAGGGCGACTACGTCACCTCCCCGGTCTCGGCCGAGGGCAAGCACGTGGTCGTCATCGGCGGTGGCGACACCGGTGCCGACTGCGTGGGCACCGCACACCGGCAGGGCGCGGCCTCCGTGACCCAGCTGGAGATCATGCCCCGCCCGGGCGACGACCGGAACAACGTCACCCAGCCGTGGCCGACCTTCCCGATGCTCTACAAGGTGACGTCCGCGCACGAGGAGGGCGGTGAGCGGGTCTACTCCGTCTCCACCACCCACTTCGAGGGCGACGAGGACGGCAACGTCCAGTGGCTGCACCTGGCCGAGGTCGAGTTCGTCGACGGCCGGCTGACCCAGAAGCCGGGCACGGAGCGCAAGATCCCCGCCCAGCTGGTGACGCTGGCCATGGGCTTCACCGGCACCGACCGGGACAACGGTCTGGTCGAGCAGTTCGGCCTGGAGCTCGACGAGCGCGGCAACATCGCCCGCGACGCCGACTTCCAGACCAATGTCCCCGGTGTCTTCGTCGCCGGTGACGCGGGTCGCGGCCAGTCGCTCATCGTCTGGGCGATCGCCGAGGGCCGCTCGGCCGCCCGCGGCACCGACCGCTTCCTGACCGGGGCCAGCGACCTGCCGGCCCCGATCCGTCCGACGGACCGCGCGCTGATGGTCTGACGGTCACTCGAAAAGCGTCCCGTACAACGGCGTACGGGCTGGTTGTCTGGGGGTGTCCCCCAGACCCCCCCGTGGCAGCGCTTGCCCAGTCCCCGACCGGACTATGGGCAGGCGCTGTCGCCGTTTCCGTCCCGACGCCCTTTCAGCCGCCCGAATCGGCCGTCAGCCCCTCGAACTCGACGGTCGCGTCCTCGGTGTACGCGCCCACCCGCCCCCGGTTGTACGGCCGTTCGGCGTCCGTGAACGTCACCAGTGGCTTCCCGCCGACCGAGACCGACAGCGCCGCGTCACGCTGGACCACCGTCACGTCGTACCACCGGCCCACGGGGTACGGCGTCCGGCCGGTCGCGAGGAAACGCTGGCCGCCCGGATAGGCGGGGTCCCGCTTCCCCAGCTCCCAGCCGTTCGGCTTCAGGGTGACGTAGTAGAAGTGCTCCGGATCGGTGTACGCCCACACCAGCCACGGCACTTCCCAGGGGTTGGGCTTCGGGGAGCGCAGCTGTCGCACCGCCCGCATCCGGGCCTCGTAGCGCACGTCGGTGTACGAGTCCGTGCTCACCACCAGTCCGGCATGGGTGGTGCCGGGGTCCTCGGCGGCCATGGGGGAGAGCGAAAGGGACGTGTCGTCACCCTGGTTGGTGCCCATGCCGTTGAACACCGACAGCCAGCGGCCGTGGGTGGTGCCGTCGATCCACGGCTTGGGCGCGGGGGCGCCGTGTCCCTGGCACTGGTACACGGTGACGGCGAGGACCGCGGTCAGCGTGAGGACCAGTGCCAGTTTGGTGACGTTACGTCCCCTGCGTGTCATGTCGTCGAGTATGGCCCGGACGCCGTGAGCCCGACCGGCACATCGGCCGCGAAGTCCTCCGCCAGCTGGGCCAGGATGCGCGTGGCCGCGTGACCGTCGCCGAAGGGGTTGCCGGCGCCCGCCATCTTCCGGTACTCGACCGGGTCGTCGAGGAGCCGCTCCGCGTGGACGACGATCGCCTCCGGGTCCGTGCCGATCAGCCGGGCCGCGCCCGCCTCCACCGCCTCGGGCCGTTCGGTGGTGGTCCGCAGCACCAGCGCCGGCTTGCTGAGGCTCGGCGCCTCCTCCTGGATGCCGCCGGAGTCGGTGAGCACCAGGTCGCACTCGGCGAGCGTGGCCGCGAAGTCCAGGTAGCCGAGCGGCTCGACGAGCGAGATGCCCGAGTGGCTCTCGAGTTCGGGAAGCAGCGCCTCGCGTACGGCCGGGCTCCGGTGCAGCGGCAGCACGATCTCGACGTCCCCGCGCGCGGCCAGCCGGGTCAGCGCCCGGCCCATCCCGCGCATCCGCTCGCCCTGGTTCTCCCGCCGGTGCAGGGTGACCAGGACCCGCTTGGCGTCGGTGCGGAACGCGGAGGTGCCGGCGCCCTCGGCGAGCACCCACAGCAGGTTGTCGACGACCGTGTTGCCGGTGGTGAACACCTGTTCGGGAGCGACCCCCTCGTCCGTCAGATGCCGGGCGGCGGCCGGGGTCGGGGCGAAGTGCCAGCGGGTCATCCGGCTGATCAGACAGCGGTTGAGCTCCTCCGGGAACGGGTTGTCGACGACACCGGTGCGCAGTCCCGCCTCGACGTGCGCGACCGGGATCTTCTCGTAGAAGGCGGCCAGCGCGCCGGCCATCGCGGTCGTGGTGTCCCCCTGCACCAGGACCAGGTCGGGCCGCTGCTCCCGCATGACCTCGCCGAGCTCCCGCACGAGCCGGGCGGTCAGATCGGACAGCTGTTGCCGGCTGCGCATCACATCGAGCGCGATCCGGGCGTCGACGCACAGCATGCCGAGCATCTGGTGGAGCATCTCGCGGTGCTGGCCGGTGGTGACGACGATCGGCTCGAACTGGGTGCCGGCCGCCATCTGCCGTGCCACGGGCGCCAGTTTGATCGCTTCGGGCCGGGTGCCGAGCACCAGCATGGCGCGTACGGGCACGGCTGACGGGTGTGTGGACATGGGTGTGCCCCCCTTGGGCATGCGCGATCGTCACAGCGGATCGCGTGAGGGTGATGAGAGAGGGTGATGAGAGAGGTGAAGAGCGACAGTGATGAGCGAGGGTGATGAGCGAGGGTGAGGTGCCGCGGGCTCAGGTGCGGGCGGTCTTGAGCCAGCCCCGCTGGCCGGTGAGCATCCGCCAGAAGCCCCACCAGCCGGCGGCGAACCATATGTAGCCGTAGAACACGAAGACATGGGCGATCAGCACGGAGCGCACCAGTCCCAGGTCGCGCTCACGCTTGGCGTACACATAGCCGTACGCGTAGGCGGTCGTGAACGAGAGCAGATACGGGCCCAGCAGCCACATCGGTGACACCAGCGGGTGGCCGACCTGGAAGGAGGCCACGGTGGTGGCGCCCAGGGCGACGAGGAACGACAGCGGCAGCAGCGAGGTGAGCAGGATCAGCACCGGGCTGGAGAGGTGGTACAGCATGTCCAGCGCGGCCCGGGTCGGGACGTCCCTGAGGATGAGCGGGACGAGTCCGGCCGACTGCAGATGGCCCTGGAACCAGCGGGACCGCTGGCGGATCAGGCGCCTGAGACTCAGCACGGCCTGCTGGGAGACCGCCGCGGTGGTGCAGTGCATATTGGTCCAGCCCTTGGCGATCAGCCGGACGCCGAGGTCGAGGTCCTCGGTGAGGCTGTCGCTCCAGGGGCCGTCCCCGTCGAGCGTGTTGAGCGCCGCGAGCCGCATGAACTGCCCGTTGCCGCCCATGCCCACGCTGCCGATGAAGCGGCGTGCGCTCTGGAAGACATCGCCGTAGACGACGAACTCCATGTCCTGCATACGGGCCAGCAGGCCGAGGTGGCGGTTGTACATCCGCACACAGACCTGCACCGCGCCCGTCCCCGGGTCGTCGAAGAAGGGGTCGACCGACTGCACGATGTGCGGATCGAGCCGCCCGTCCGCGTCGACGACGCACAGGACGACATTCTCGGGTGCGTGTCCGGCCAGCACTCCGGATTCCCTGAGATACCGCACTCCGTCGTTGAGCGCGGCGCCCTTTCCCTTGCGTGCGTTCGGCGGGTTGCGCCGGTGCAGGCGGACCAGTGCCGGGTCGGCGGCCAGGGCGATCTCACTGGTCCGGTCGTCCGAGCCGTCGTCGATGACCAGGGCCATGAAATTCCGGCTGGGCAGCGAGGTGATGCGTTCCAGGCTTTCGGAGAGCACCTTCTCCTCGTTGAGGCAGGCGAGCAGGAATACATAGAACCGTTCTCTGCGATCGGTCCTGGAACGGCGAATTCTGCGCCTGGAGAGCAGAAAAAGACTCGTGTTGTAACAGGCCGCCATCACGATCAGAGTGATGCTCGACCACAGGAGCAGCTCAGTGATCACCACTGCCCCAAGCTTTGGCCTGCGCTTTCAGTGCCTGCCGGCGCAGTCGAATCCGTGCCAGCAATACCAGACAGGCGACCAGGCAGTAGAGCATGAATCCGGCCCCGGCTGTTGCCTGTAGGGCTTTGGCCAAAGGGAGCCCGGGTATCGCTTCGGGCGTGGCCATCGCCCCGGCCAGGGGCAGCAGCGCCCCCAGGGCGGGTCGTCCGTACATTGTCCCCCCATATTTCAAAGCGCGTCCCCAACGCGCGAAGGAGAACCTAGCAGACTCCCGGACCGGCTCAGGACAGTATTCGGAAACGGGCATGTTCGATCTTCCAGTAGGGTCTAATGGTCCGCCGGGAAGTAATGAATGGCTTCCTGTTCGAATAATCCTTTGCCGGTCATCGGTAAAGTGGGGGGAAGTAAGTGAAATCAGTGACCCGTCATCGCAGACGGACAATCTCGAAACTTTCCGTGTGCCTTCTGATCGTCGCCGCAGGGGTCAGCGGCACTTTCCTGGCCGCGAACAGCCAGGCCGCCGGTGGGGGACACGGGCACGGCCATGAGGCGATCGGGGGCAGGTCCGGGCTCAGCCGGGTCGACCTCAAGGGCTGGGCGACCGCCCAGCTCAAGGCCGACCAGGCACGCCACGACAAGCCGCACCCCAAGGCCCCGAAGACCGCGAAGGCCGGCCCGTCGTCGCTGACCACCCAGCTGACCGCCGAGACCCCGGTCAGCGCGGCGACGGCCGTGACCCGGCAGGCGGTCCGGCTGAAGCCCGCCGAGGCCGCCGCGGCCACCCCGAGCGCGCTGGTGCTCTACGACACGGCGGGCCCCTACGGCCAGCTGGGCGAGCTGTACGCGATGGCCACGGCCAACCTGGCCGGCCACTTCGGCACCGTGACGGCCAAGCCGGTCCAGCAGTACACCGCCGGGATGATCAACTCGTACTCGGCCGTGATCTACATCGGCTCGACCTACTACGGCGGCGACATCCCGGACGCGATCCCGGCCGCGTTCTACTCGGACGCCGCCGCGAGCAGCAAGCCCGTGATCTGGATGGGTGCCAACATCTGGAACATGGCGAACTCCACGGGCCTGGCCGCCTTCACCCAGAAGTACGGCTGGGACCCGACGAACTCGTACTACGACGACGGCGGTTCGGTCGGCACCGTGTCGCAGGTGACGTACAAGAACCAGGCCCTGACCCGGACCGTCCCGGCCGGACAGGACGGCGGGGTGCTGCGCCCCGCCGTCCTCACCGGCGGCGGATATCCCGCGGTCGACACGCTCGCACAGGGCCTGGACTCCTCCACCGGCCACACCTTCGGATGGGCGATCCGCTCCTCGAACCTCACCTACATCGGTGAGATCCCGTTCGCCTACGTCTCCGAGAGCGACCGGGTCGTCGTCGCCGAGGACCTCCTCTTCGACGCGCTCGCGCCGGACACCGCCGAGCGACACCGCGCGATGGTCCGCCTGGAGGACATCAGCCCCGACTCGGACCCGACCGAGCTCAAGGCGATGGCCGACTACCTCAAGTCGGAGAACATCCCGTACGGCATCAACGTGATCCCCGTCTACACGGACCCCAAGGGCACCTACAACAACGGGACCCCGCAGACGATCACGCTCGCCCAGCGGCCGCAGGTGGTCAGCGCCCTGAAGTACATGCTGGCCAGGGGCGCGGTCCTGATGGACCACGGCTACACCCATCAGTACGGCAACGTGGCCAACCCCTACGACGGCGTCACCGGCGACGACTTCGAGTTCTACCGGGCACACGTCGACTCTGCGAACAACGTGGTCTACGACGGCCCGGTCGCCGAGGACTCCGCCCTCTGGGCGCAGACCCGGGTGACCAGCGCGCTGGCCGCCTTCACCCTCGCCGGGCTGCCGAAGCCGACGCTGTGGACCACCCCGCACTACGCGGGCTCCGCCGCCGACTACAAGGTGTTCGGCGCCAACTTCTCGGCCCGCCTGGAGCGTTCGCTGTACTTCTCCGGCACCCTCAGCGGCAAGTCGGCCGGGGCCAACACCTTCATCGGGCAGTTCTTCCCGTACGTGGTGAAGGACGTGTACGGCACCAAGGTGCTGCCCGAGGACATCGGCAACTACGAACCGGAGGCCTTCAACAACCATCCGGCGCGGCTGCCCGCCGACCTCATCGCCTCGGCCAAGGCCAACCTGGCCGTCCGCGACGGGTTCGCGAGCTTCTTCTACCACCCGTACTACCCGCTCCAGCCCCTGAAGGACACGATCGCCGGGATCAAGGCCCTCGGCTACACCTTCGTCAGCCCGAGCAGCCTGTGAGGGCACGCAGTGCGAGGAGGAGGACCGTCGCCGCAGCCGCGGTGGCGGTCCTCCTCGCCGCGACGGGGTGCGCCACGGACACCACGACCAAGGGGAACAGCGGTTCGGGCAAGGACAGTCCGATCGTCCGGGGCATCACCCTGCCCTCCTGGTACCGCAGCGACTACGACAGCCCGGCCGCCGACCGCTATCTGCGGGGCATCCGGGCCACCGGTGCCCGCTGGGTCACCTTCACCCCGACCTGGTACCAGCGGCGCGTCGGCGACTCCTCGCTGCACACCACCGAGGAGACCGCGAGCGACGGCAGTCTGCGCCGGATCGTGCGCCGCGCCCACGCCCTCGGCCTCAAGGTGATGATCAAGCCGCACGTCGACCTGCCGGGCGACGTGGACCGCGCCGAGATCCGCCCGCGCGACCGCGCCGCCTGGTTCACCTCCTACCGGCGCTTCATCACCCACTACGCCGACCTCGCCGCCGCCACCGGTACGGAACTGTTCGCGGTGGGCACCGAACTCGCGGGCGTCTCCGGCGACCCGGACCCCTGGCGGAAGGTGATCGAGGTCGTCCGCGACCACTACGACGGCACACTCACCTACGCCGCCAACTACGACGAGTACCAGAGGATCACCTTCTGGAAGGACCTCGACCTGATCGGCATCGACGCGTACTGGCCCCTGTCGGACGAGCCCACCGACGACCCGGCCCGGCTGCGCCGCGCCTGGCGGCCGATCCGCGACGAACTCGCCGCCTTCGCGGGCCGCCAGGGCCGCCGCGTCCTGTTCACCGAGGCCGGGTACGTCAGCCAGCGCGGCACCACGACAGCTCCGTACTCCTGGACGGTCAGCTCTCACCCCGCCCCCGCCGAACAGGCCGCCGGCTACCGGGCGTTGCTCGACTCCTTCAGCGGCAGCCGCTGGTGGGCCGGCGTGTGCTGGTGGATGTGGGACGACTGGCCGGACAGCGGGGAGACACCGGTGAGCCTGGCGTACACCCCGCGCGGGAAGCCGGCGGAGCAGGTGCTGCGGGAGAAGTGGGGCGGTTCGTAGGAGGTGGTTCGTCGCGGTCGTGGTCGTGGTCGGGGTCGGGTTCGCGGTCACACGGTCAGTTCCGCGACCTTCGCCATCGCCAGGATCACCAGCAGCGCCAGGAGGGCGACGCACGCGCCCGCCTGGACGAGGTCGCGGCGCTGGTCACGGGGGGCGTAGGCGTAGGCGAGGGTCACCACGCCGCCCGCCAGCAGGCCGCCGAGGTGGCCCTGCCAGGAGGTGGCCCACGCCGAGACCACCAGCCACAGCATCAGGCCCGCCATGAACTGGTTGACGCCCCTCATGTCGGCACCGAGGCGCCGGGCCATGACGTAGTACGCGGCGCCGAGTCCGAAGATCGCGCCGGACGCGCCCAGGGTCGCCTCGTCGGGCGCGATCAGCAGCACCAGGACCGAGCCGCCGAGCGCCGACAGGAAGTACAGGGCGATGTAGCGGATCCGGCCGAGCTGGGACTCGACCACCCGGCCGATGGTCCACAGCGACACCATGTTCATCACGATGTGGGTGATCCCGAAGGTCCCCTCGGTGGGCGGCAGATGCAGGAACGCGCCGGTGATCAGGCGGTACCACTCACCGCCGACGAGGCCTTCGGGGTGGAGGTACGAGGGGTAGTTGTTCAACCACACGTAGTGGGTGCCGTCGGGCCCCACCAGCCCTCTGCCCAGCATCTCGAATCTGTCCACGATCGAGGGACGTACCAACTCGCCCAGGTAGGCGAGCACATTGAGCGCGATCAGTACGTACGTCACCAGGGGCGCCGAAGTGATCCGGCCGCCGAACGCCGTCCGCGCCTGCCGTATCGAGCGCGCCCCCTCCTTCACGCACTCGGGGCACTGGTGGCCCACGGCCGCCTCGCGCATACAGGAGGGGCAGATGTAACGGTCGCAGCGGGTGCAGCGGACGTGGGACTCCACCTTGGGGTGGCGATAGCAGGTGGTGACGGTGGACTCGGATTCCACGGCCGGCTCCTCGGAAGCGGATGGGGATGGGGATCGGGAGGGGAGGGGGGAGGGGACGGTGACAGCGACGGACGGTGAACCGGTGGGGTCGGCGGCGAACAAAATAACGAACGCCGGTGACGGATGGGAGAGTAGGGGCCATGGTTGCGATCAGTCTGAAGAAGGTCGAGGAGACCGCGCCCGCGCTGGTCAGCCTCTACAAGAGCGCCGGGGTCTCACTGCGCAGGCACGGCCTGGAGGGGCTGCGGGCCGCGGTCTACCTGGTGGTCGACTACTCGGGCTCCATGAAGCCGTACTACCAGGACGGCTCGGTGCAGGCGCTCGCCGACCGGGTGCTCGGACTGTCCGCGCACCTCGACGACGACGGACGGGTGCCGGTGGTCTTCTTCTCCACGGACGTCGACGCCGAGACCGACATCGCGCTGGCCGAGCACGAGGGCCGGATCGAGAAGATCGTGGCCGGCCTCGGACACATGGGAAAGACCAGCTATCACCTGGCGATGGACGCGGTCATCGACCACTACATGGACAGCGGGTCGCGGGAGCCCGCCCTCGTCGTCTTCCAGACCGACGGCGGCCCGATCAACAAGCTCGCCGCGGAACGGTATCTGTGCAAGGCGGCGAAGCTGCCGCTGTTCTGGCAGTTCGTGGGCTTCGGGGACCCCGGCAGCAAGCAGTTCGACTTCCTGCGCAAGCTCGACGAGCTGGCGGTGCCGGGCCGGCGGGTCGTGGACAACGCGGGGTTCTTCCACGCCGGTGCCGATCCCGGGAAGGTGTCCGACGCCGAGCTGTACGACCGGCTGGTCGGGGAGTTCCCGCAGTGGCTGGCCGCCGCCCGGGCGCAGGGCATCGTACGGGCCTGAGTCACCCGCGGGGCCGTTCGTACGCACCGTTGGCTTGGCCGGGCCTCCGTGTCACCCTGAGGATGATCCGACGGGGAGGCGACGACACATGGACGGCGCACGATCGGGGAACGGACCGGCGAGCTCGGGCGAGCGGCTCGCCGACTGGGCCGACGGGCGGCTCGGGCTGTATTCGCTGGCCAAGGCCAATATGCGCAAGGTCTTCCCGGACCACTGGTCCTTCATGCTCGGGGAGATCTGCCTCTACAGCTTCCTCATCCTGATCCTCACCGGCGTCTATCTCACCCTGTTCTTCGAGCCCAGCGGCGCCGAGGTGATCTACCACGGCTCGTATGTGCCGCTCAACGGCGTGTCGATGACCAAGGCGTACGAGTCGACCCTGCACATCAGCTTCGATGTGCGCGGCGGCCTGCTGATCCGGCAGATCCACCACTGGGCGGCGCTGGTCTTCGTGACCGGCATGCTGGTGCACATGATGCGGGTGTTCTTCACCGGCGCCTTCCGCAAGCCCCGCGAGCTCAACTGGCTGTTCGGCTGGACCCTGCTGATGCTCGGCATCATCACCGGTCTGACCGGCTACTCACTCCCCGACGACCTGCTCTCCGGCACCGGTATCCGCTTCGCCGACGGCGCGATCCTGTCGATCCCGATCGTCGGGACGTATCTGTCGATGTTCCTGTTCGGCGGGGAGTTCCCGGGCCACGACATCATCTCGCGGCTCTTCCCGGTCCACGTCCTGCTGCTGCCCGGGCTGATGCTGGGGCTGGTGGTCGCCCATCTGATCCTGGTCTTCTACCACAAGCACACCCAGTACCCCGGGCCCGGACGCGACCAGAAGACCGTGGTCGGCATGCCCTTCCTGCCGGTCTACATGGCCAAGGCCGGCGGCTTCTTCTTCCTGGTCTTCGGAGTCCTGGCGATCATGGGCGGCATCGCCAGCATCAACCCCGTGTGGGCCTTCGGCCCCTACCGGCCGGACCTGGTGACCACCGGCGCCCAGCCCGACTGGTACCTCGGCTTCTCCGAGGGGCTGATCCGGGTGATGCCAGGATGGGAGATCAACGCCTGGGGCCACACCCTGGTGCTGGGCGTTCTGATCCCCTTCTCGCTCTTCCCGCTCATCCTGCTCGCCCTCGGCCTGTATCCCTTCGTCGAGGCGTGGATCACGGGCGACAGACGCGAGCACCACATCCTGGACCGGCCCCGCAACGCACCCGTCCGCACCGGCCTGGGCGTCGCCTGGCTGGCCCTGTACGTGGTGCTGCTGATCGGCGGCGGCAACGACATCGTGGCCACCCATCTGCATCTCTCCATCAACGCGATCACCTGGTTCGTGCGGATCGCCTTCTTCGTGGCGCCGGTCGTCGCCTTCGTCGTCACCAAACGGGTCTGTATGGGCCTGCAGCGCCGCGACCGGGACAAGGTGCTGCACGGCAGGGAGACCGGCATGATCCGGCGGCTGCCGCAGGGAGAGTTCGTCGAGGTGCACGAACCCCTTCCACAGGACCAGCTGTTCACCCTCACCCAGCACGAACAGGCGCCGCCCTACGAGATCGGGCCGCGCGTCGACGCCAACGGTGTGCGCCGGCCGGTCACCGTCTCCCAGCGGCTGCGCGCCCGGCTGGCCCGGGTGATGTTCGGGCCCGACGCGCGGATCGCCAAGCCGACGGCCGAGGAGTACCGGGAGCTCACCAGCGGCGACCACCGCCACTGACCACCACGGCCCGGCACTCCCGCGGGCTGCCCCAGGCGGTGCGCAGGGCCCGGGCCTTGGTCAGCCACAGGGACAGGTCGTACTCCGCGGTGTACCCGAGCGCGCCGTGCAGCTGCAGCGCGGTGCGCGCGGTGGCGTACGCCGCCTCGCACGCCGTGACCTTGGCGGCGGCGACATCGGCGGGGGCCAGGGTGAGCGCTGCGCCGAACAGCAGGGGGCGTGCGAACTCCAGTGCGATCTTCGCGTCGGCCAGCCGGTGCTTGACGGCCTGGAAGGAGCCTATGGGGGCACCGAACTGGGTGCGCTGCTTCACGTACGCGACGGTCCGCTCGAGGAGGGCGAGACCGACGCCGAGCGCCTGGGCGGCGGTGGCGAGGCGGGCGTACGCCAGGGCGTGCTCCACGGGCGGCTCGGGGGTGAGGAGTTCGCCGCCCGGGGTCAGGGGGGTGAGGCGGCGGGCGGGGTCGAGGGAGGAACGGACCGGACCGTGACCGGGGGCCAGGCGGAGGCCGTCGGATGCCAGCGAGAGACGGACGTCGGCCACCTCGCCGTCCAGGGCGTACGACCCCTCGTGCGCCACCGTCGCCATCGTCTCGCCCGACGCCAGCGACGGCAGCAGGCGCTTGGCGGCCGGGCTGGGCTCGCCGAGCAAGGTGGCCGCGACGACCGTCTCCACCACAGGTCCCGGTACGGCGTGCCGCCCCAACTCCACGAAGGCGACGGCGAGTTCCACGGGACGGGCACCCAGTCCGCCGTACTCCTCCGGTACGGCCAGAGCGAACACCCCCGCCTCGGCGACACGGCGCCACAGCGCACGTCCGCTCGCCGGTGCACCGCGGCTCCACTCCCTTGTGACGGACGGCGTGTCGGAGGCGGTGAGCAGGGCGTCCAGCGAGGCCGCGAACGCCCGCTGTTCGGCGTCGAGCAGAAAACGCATCAGCGGCGTCCCTTCGGCAGGCCCAGCAGACGCTCGGCGATGATGTCGCGCTGGATCTCGTTGGTGCCCGCGTAGATCGGGCCGGCGAGGGAGAAGACATAGCCCTCCGCCCAGGCCGTGTCCGCCGACTCGCCCTCCTCGCCGAGCAGGTCGAGGGCCGTCTCGTGCAGCGCGATGTCGTACTCCGACCAGAAGACCTTGTTCAGGCTGGACTCGGGGCCGATGGAGTCGCCGTCCAGGAAGCGGGAGGCGGCGGCCGCGGTGAACAGCTGGTACGCGCGGGCGCCCATCAGCGCGTCCGCCACCCGGTCCTGTGCGTACGCCGGGCTGCCCTGTTCGCGCCAGAGGTCCAGCAGACGGCCGGCCGCGGCCAGGAAGCGGCCGGGGGAGCGCAGCATCAGCCCCCGCTCGTTGCCTGCCGTCGACATCGCGATCCGCCAGCCCTCGCCGTGTGCTCCGATCACGTCCTCGTCCGGAACAAACACCGCGTCCAGGAACAGCTCCGCGAAGGCGGGCTTTCCGTCCAGGCGGCCGATCGGGCGGACGGTGACCCCGGGTGCGCGCAGGTCGAACATCAGGTAGGTCAGGCCCTGGTGGGGTCTCGGCGCGTCCGGGTCGCTGCGGAACAGGCCGAAGGCGCGGTCGGCGAAGACGGCCCGGGACGACCAGGTCTTCTGCCCGGTCAGCAGCCAGCCGCCGTCCGTGCGCACCGCTCGCGATCTCAGGGAGGCCAGATCGGAGCCCGCCTCGGGCTCGGACCACGCCTGTGCCCAGATCACCTCGCCCCTCGCCATGGACGGCAGTACCCGCGCCCGCTGCTCCTCGGTGCCGTGGTCGAAGAGGGTCGGCGCCAGCAGACTGATCCCGTTCTGACTCACCCGCCCCGGCGCGCCCGCCGCCCAGTACTCCTCCTCGAAGGCCAGCCAGCGCGGCAGACCGGCGTCCCTTCCGCCGTACCGGGCCGGCCAGTTGACCACCGACCAGCGGTCCGCGGCCAGCTCCGCCTCCCACGCCCGGTGCGCCGCGAAGCCCTCCGCGGTCTCCAGGGACGGCAGCGGGCCGGCCGGTACATGCGCGGTGAGCCAGGCCCTGGCCTCCGCGCGGAACGCTTCGTCGGCACGCGAGTCGATGAGATCCACGGTCGTCGCCCTCCTTCCCTAACAAGTGTTTGGTAGATTAGCGTGGACCTATGACAACGGTCGAGACTCCGGCGTACGTCCCCGGGCACGGCCTGCTGACCGGCCGCACCGCCGTCATCACCGCGGCGGCCGGAGCGGGCATCGGCGGCGCCACCGCGCGCCGTTTCCTGGAGGAGGGTGCCCGCGTGCTGATCAGCGACGCCCACGTTCGGCGCCTCAAGGAGTACGAGGCGGAGCTGGCGGGGGAGTTCGGCGCGGGGTCGGTGGCGGCCGCGGTGTGCGACGTGACCGACGAGGCCCAGGTGGGGGCGCTGTTCGAGGCCGCCGTGCGGGAGCACGGGAGGGTGGACGTCGTCGTCAACAACGCCGGTCTGGGCGGCACCTCGGACCTCGTCGACATGACCGACGAGCAGTGGTCGCGCGTGCTGGACGTGACGTTGAACGGCACGTTCCGGTGCACCAGGACCGCTCTGCGGCTGTTGCGCGCACAGGGGCTCGGCGGGGCCATCGTCAACAACGCGTCCGTCGTCGGCTGGCGCGCCCAGGCCGGGCAGGCGCACTACGCCGCCGCGAAGGCCGGGGTGATGGCGCTGACCCGGTGCGCGGCGCTGGAGGCCGCCCAGTACGGGGTGCGGGTGAACGCGGTCTCGCCGAGCCTCGCCATGCACCCGCACCTGGTGAAGGTGACGACCCCGGAACTGCTGGCCGAACTGACCGCGCGCGAGGCCTTCGGGCGCTACGCGGAGCCCTGGGAGGTGGCCAATGTGATCGTGTTCCTCGCCTCCGGCTACTCCTCGTACATGACGGGGGAAGTCGTCTCCGTGAGCAGTCGGCAT